>CALEMD010000340.1 GCA_937902945.1 uncultured Erysipelotrichaceae bacterium
TTACATATTGTCTAAAAGAAATGATACAGAATTTTGATGAGGCCCTGAGCCATCCAAATCAATTGGATCTGCGCGCATTTGAAAAGACGGTAATGAAGACACTCCATTCATAGCGAATGATGCTGAGTGCAGCAGGATGACTGCATATGTTCTTCCTGCTGCATTTTTCTTTGGTGTCTTTGAATATGTTTAGAAAACATACAATGTTATAATGCATAGGCAAGGAGAAGCGCATATGACAGTAAGAAAATTCCCTAAGAAAGTCACAGTCAGAGAGATTGTTTCGTATTTTCATCTAACGCAGATAACAGGAAATGATGATTCTTTAAATCGCTGGGTCGTTGTGCCGGATGTAAACAGACCTGGTTTTGAGTTGGCTGGATTCTATAAGATGACAGAACCAAGAAGAGTTGTCATTATCGGAAACAAAGAAATAGGATTCATCAATGAAATGATGAGTGAGCAGGAACAAAGAGAAAGGTTCCTGAAGATCACAGATGCTTTTACGCCAATGATCATTGTTACAAGAAATCTGGCAATTCCGCCAATTCTGAAAGAAGTTGCACAATCAGAGAACTTTCCGATATTCAGTTCGCCGCTGGAGTCTTATCAGCTGATTGTTGATCTGATTACCTACCTTGATGAGAAACTGGCACCTGAAGATGTCATCAGCGGAGTGCTGATGTCGGTTTATGGCAAAGGTGTGCTGATTACCGGAGAAAGCGGCATGGGAAAATCTGAAGTGGCGCTTGAGTTGATCAGAGATCATCAGGTGCTGATTGCGGATGATCGAGTAGACGTGCAAAGAGTGCATAATACAATCTTCGGCTATGTTCCAGAACTGCTGAAGGGATTTCTTGAAATACGAGGCATCGGCATAATTGATGTGCAGAAGATGTTCGGCGCAAGCTGTGTAGATGACCGCTATAAAGTAGACTGCGTTATTGAACTGGTTAAATACAGTTCTGATGGCAACTATGAAAGAATCGGTGATACGGAGACAAAAACAACGTCCATTCTTGGAGTTGAGATTCCAACCATCGTTCTGCCAGTCAGTGAAGGCCGCAGCATGGGAGTTATAGTAGAATCTGCAGTTACAAATCTCAGACTCATTGAAGGTGGATACAGCAGCGGCTCAGAATTTAAAAAGAGGTTCCGTGAAGTGCAGTCAAAGCAGATTGCGGAAGATAAGGAGAAAGAATAATGCAGTTTTTTCCAGATCCAAAAACATTCCTTACGATTGGAAGTATTGCAATCCGCTGGTATGCATTAACATTCCTAGGCGGAGCCTTAGTCACATATATATTCATGAAAAGAGACTTCAGGAAACATGGATACAAACCGGAAACAGTTGATGATCTATTTGTCGGATGTCTGCTTTGGGGCATTGTGGCTGCGCGCATATGGTACTGTCTTTTCTCAGACCCGGTTTATTACTTCTCCAATCCGATCCATGTACTGCAGATCAACCAGGGCGGCATAGGCATACAAGGCGGCATATTGGGCGGACTGGCATATGGCTGGTACTATGCTCATAAGCACAAGATGAGTTTCCTCAGAACGACAGATTCTGTTATGCCGAATATGCTGATCGCACAGGCAATTGGAAGATGGGGCAACTTCATCAACCAGGAAGCATTTGGACAGGCTGTCAATGAATCATTCTACAATGGCTTTCCGTCATTCATTAAGAATGGCATGTATATTGATGGGGCCTACCGCCAGCCGACTTTCCTATGGGAGAGCGGTTTGGATCTTTTAGGGTTCATACTGATCCGCTATGTTTATAAGAAGTATTCAAAGAACAAAAGACGAGGAGATCTATCTGCTTTATATCTGGTATGGTATGGAATCAGCCGCTTCATTGTAGAAGGATTCCGTACGGATAATCTGATGTTTCTGGGAATGAAGATGAGTCAGCTGATGGCAATTGTATTCTGCCTTGTTGGATTTGCATTGTATTTCTTTATCCGCCGGAAGAAACCGCAGTCGAAACCGATTGTGCTCTTTGATTTGGATGGAACACTGATTGACAGTGAACCGGCAATTACCGCAAGCTACCTGCACCTGTTTGAAACATATCGCAAAGCAGAGGACTTTGATGCGGATAAGAGAATTGAAGTACTAGGACCTCCTTTGCACGACATGATGGTCAAGTATTTCCCCGATCAGGATCCTGATAAGATGGTTGAAGAATACAGAGTCTATCAGAACTCCATTCACGATCAGGTGGTAAAACCGATGCCTGGAGCAGCTGATCTGCTGAAGTGGCTGAAAGAGAATGGATATTCGGTGGGAGTTGTCTCAACAAAGATGAGTGATCTTTTGAAACATGGATTGAAGCTGTTTGGCATGGATGGATATGTGGACACGGTTGTCGGCCATGAGATGGTTAAAGTTGAGAAGCCGGATCCAGAAGGAATCTGCATGGCTGCGGAAAAGCTGGGCAAAGGAATGGATGAACTGCTGTATATAGGCGATAATGCTACTGACGTTATGGCAGGAAAGAGCGCCGGCGGATATACAGTGGCATATCTAAGCACACCGGAAAAGAAAGAGGATATCGTTAAGGCTAAGCCAAACGAGATCATCTCGAATCTGAGTGAAGTCAAAGATATGCTGCAGAAAGAGGAACACGAATGGACATACGATACGATTTAGCAATCATTGGAGCAGGACCTGCAGGCATGACTGCGGCAATCTATGCAGCAAGAGCAGGACTGAAGCCTGTAGTAATTGAGGCTGGTGCACCAGGCGGAAAGATAGTAAAAACATTTGAGATAGAAAACTATCCAGGCTTTACTAAGATCAACGGTGTAGATCTTGGAATGAAAATGTACGAACAGATGAACAGTCTTGAAGTGCCTTATCAGTATGGCAATGTAACAGAACTGATAGATGGAAATCCCAAGACCGTTGTG
>CALEMD010000341.1 GCA_937902945.1 uncultured Erysipelotrichaceae bacterium
TTCCGGGCACTTCCAAAGAAACCAGATGTTCACCCATTTCAGCAGAAAGTAGATGCTGTGGCAGATATTCTTACGAAGAATGGTCATGATGTTGAAATCATCAATCGCAATGGTCTGCGCTATGTGATCTGCGATACGTATGTCACGTTAGCAGATAACTTAGAGGCAGATTTAGGCATGTGTTATAACGTAACCGCACCTCTGGACTATATTTCTTTTGAAAAAGAATTGGCAATTGCTGAGCTTGTACGCAGTGTTGTTACTGTAGGCAGAGTCATTGTCTTCGGCGGCCGCGGCAATAATATGCAGGATCTGATGAATGCGGAACAGATCAGACAGAATAAGTTCATTGGCATAGAATCAGCTAAGTCCAAGTCCTATGAAAAGGATTATCACTGCAGACATTTAGGATATGGTGTGGATAAGAATGTACAGGCACCTACGATCCTGACAAACAGCGGTATTCCTGTGACCTTGATCGGCAAAGTGGCAGATATTGTGACAAATGACGGCGGTACAAGTATTTCATGTGTACCGACCGAAGATGTCATGAATATAACAATCGATGCGGTCAAGAAGATGAAGAGAGGGTTTATCTGTACAAATGTTCAGGAGACAGATCTTGCTGGGCATTCACAGGATTCTGATGAGTATGTCCGTGTCCTGAAGATTGCGGACAGAAAACTAGGAGAATTGATTCCTTTGCTGAACGAGGATGATATTCTTGAAGTACAGGCAGACCATGGCAATGATCCTGATATTGGGACTAGCAAACATACAAGAGAATGTGTTCCGATACTTGTATACAGAAAAGGAATCTCCGGCGTTAAGTTGGGCGTGCGCAGAACAATGAGCGATGCCGGTGCAACGGTATGTGATTACTTCAATGTTCAGCATCCAGAGAATGGTACTTCTTGGCTGGATGCGATGGGCGGAAGACCAACAAAGAAATAAATGAGAAAGTCCCGTATGGGGCTTTTCATTTGACATGCTAGGAAAGGAAAACATGATAAAATAAGCATCATATGAGAAAAGAATGCAATTTCAGAGACATAGGCGGGTACATCACAAAAGATGGCAGGCAGGTAAAGCAAGGCATGTTCTATCGAAGCTGCTGTCTTGCATATATGAATAAGGAAGAACTCAAAGAACTATCCGCTTATGGTATCAAAGAGGTATTGGATC
>CALEMD010000342.1 GCA_937902945.1 uncultured Erysipelotrichaceae bacterium
TTTATATGCATATTCCCCTGTTATTTGCTTTCAAAGATATCATCTTTCATCTGATTGAAGTATGATACTCCGCTGGCCACACTGACAAATGCCGCAAACCACAGCATGATCTGCGAAGCCGGCAGTCTCCATAATTCAAACGGCAGATTGTTTACAAGTATCAGTGCAACCGCTGCCATCTGCAGAACCGTCTTCACCTTGCCAAGCATTCCAGCCGCAACTACCTTGCCATTGACCGATGCCACCATTCTGCATCCATCGACTATGATATCCCTTGCTACCATCAGAATAACCGGCACCACCGGAATAATGCCGCGGGATACAAAAAGGATAAACATCGTCGTTGTCAGCAGCTTATCTGCAATCGGATCTGCAAACTTTCCGAATGTTGTCTGCATGTTCCTCTTGCGGGCAATCTGTCCATCGAGCATATCCGTAAATGCCGCAATCAGATATACTGCCAGCACTATAACATTCACTATGGAAAGACTGATTGATCCAAATGTGAATTCCATTGGCTCTATGCCAAACTGGGCATACGGAAACATGTAAATCAGAATAATCACCGGAATCAGTACAATCCGGAAAATCGTCAAGCGATTGGGAAGGTTCATAGCAGTCTCCTTATATCGATACAAGTATATCACAAACCATACTTTCAAAAGGCCAGAAAAAAAGGGAAGAAGCATACGCTTTTTCCCAGAATGATTGCATTCGATAAGCCATGTTCTGTACCGTTTCCGGTGGCAGTCATTTATCTGCATCCCTGCGGATGCCCTTCATCAGCTTCAGTTGGCCTTTGAAGATTCCCCTACCAAATTTGGGTTTCTCGCTTGCGGGGTTTATCTCGTTCCACCTGTTAGGTTTCCCTAACAGCTTCGTCACTGTGACACGTTACGGGCTTTTCATCCATAGGCGTGAGCCTGAAGGATTTACGCTCCGCCGTTACCCTTGCGGATACCTGGCCTTATGAATTGGACCAGCGCAAACACTACGATCATCGCAGACCGTGCGAGCATGGACTTTCCTCTATTTCCTTTCAGAAACAGCGGCTGCCTGAATGCAATCAGTGTGAATTCTTCTGCTGGAATACTTCATCTTCCAGCCTTGACAGACGTTTCAGTATATCGACGTTTCCTGAACCAGCAGCGTGCACACCGGTGTTTTCAAGCTTCGCTCTGCCTTCTGTCTCTATCAGTTTTGCGCGCAGAGAAGCATTGGTACGCTCTAGTTCTTCATTCTTGGAAGTAAGTGACTGTACCATATCCTGGTAAGTCTGATAATCCTGAATGACCTGATCTAAGAAACCGTCTACTTCTGAAGCACTGTAGCCTTTGAAATCAACATTGAACTCCTTGTTCAGTATTGACTGCATATCCAGATTCAATTTTTCACCCATAAGGACATTGCCCCCTGCTAACTTATTATTGCAGGATTGATGCCGAAAATCAACCATTTGAAGACGCTGCCACTTCCGTTGAAATGCAAAGAAAGGTATAATATGCAGCAGATGGTAAAAACATGATCCAATATCCCAACGGCAGAAAAAACAACTATCATGCAGCGGCCGCATCTGCGGCTAATCGCGGCATGGATTTAGAGAAAGATATCAACATCACCAATACGTATTATCTCCATACAGATAAAGCTGTCATCCATAAAAAGCCAACGCCTGTGCAGATTGTCAAAGTAGATTTCCCGCGCCGCAGTGCAGCCAAGATAACAGAAGCGTATTTCAAGATTCCAAGCACTACCGACTATAACGGTGTATACCGCGGCAGAGCAGTCGACTTTGAAGCAAAGGAGTGTGCTTCCCGCACTTCCTTCCCTCTTAAGAGCATTCATATGCATCAGATCAAGCATCTTGAAGCAGTGATGCGGCATGGGGCTATTGCGTTTATCATTGTGCGCTTCACACAGCAGAACGAAACCTATTTCATTGATGCAGATAAGATCGTCGCTTTCTGGAATAAAGCAGAAAGAAAATCTATCCCTTATTCATGGTTTGTGAAAAATGGGAGTATGATACCATATAACTACGTGAAACCGGTTGACTATCTCAGTGCGGTTGACCAGTTCTATTTTGAAGGAGATTCCAATGACTCGAAATAACAGAGTGAATACATCTGCTGAACATCACACCAGCAGAAAGAAACGTAAAATCAATAAGCGCAATCTCTTAGTCATTATCCTTGTTATCTGTACGGCTCTTGAACTGATTGTCGGTTCTGCAGGACTGATTGTCATGTCTTCAATGCTGAAGAGCAAACCGGAACTGGATGTGAATGACTTCTTCTCCAATGAATCTTCCCGCGTTTTTGATAAAGACGGCAATCAGATTGCCGATGTCGGTTCCACCATCCGTGACAACGTTTCCTATGATGAACTGCCGGAGTCATTGATTGATGCCTTTATCGCAGTAGAAGACTCACGTTATTTTGAGCATAATGGCTTCGATATTGCCCGCTTTACCAAGGCTATGCTGGAAAACCTCAAAAGCATGTCCTTCTCGCAGGGCGGCTCCACCTTCACCATGCAGCTTGTAAAGCTGACCTATTTCCAGAATGATGAAGCTGGCACAAGCAAAGTGAAGAGCATCGAATACAAAGTACAGCAGATATTTCTTGCAATGGAACTTGAACAGCAGTCTGACAAGACATCCATCTTCGAAATGTATCTGAATAAGATGAATTACGGCGGCACAGGCAATATCAGAGGCATACAGAAAGCAGCCGAATACTACTATGGCAAAAATGTCAGTGAACTGAATCTGACGGAAAGCGCTATGCTTGCCGGCATCATCAATTCCCCTTATACCTATGATCCATTCAATTATCTAGATTACGCAACAAATCGCAGAGATACCGTTCTGTATCTGATGAAGTATCACGGCTATATAACAGAAAAAGAATATAAGCTGGCAAGATCTGTAAAGGTTGAAGACCTTCTGATCAATCCTAAGACGCATAGCAGTGAAGGCGGCGCCTATGCCTATCAGTCTTATATTGATACAGCAATCAATGAGGCACAGAAGCTGACAGGTCAGGATCCAACAACAGTTGCCATGGATATCTATACCTATATGGATACGGATGTGCAGACTGTCATGGACAGCATCCAGGCAGGCAATGAAGAAAGTGTGCAGTGGCCGGATGAACTGATGGAAGTCGGCATGATTTCTGAAAACAATCAGACCGGTGAGGTAGTTGCGATAGGCGGCGGAAGAAACTATGGACGCGGCGGCAGCATGCTTCTGAACCACGCCACTGATCAGTATAATCAGCCAGGATCCTCTGTTAAGCCATTCTTGGACTATGCACTTGCATTTGAATATCTAGGATGGGCGACCGATCATGTGCTGACGGATAGGCCGATTGTCTATAACGGTACAAATGTTGTCATCACAAATGCGACCAATACCTATGCTGGAGATATCACTCTGGAATATGCAGTCGGCAATTCCCTGAACACCCCTGCCATTCAGACTCTTGAAGAAGTCGTCGAGAAAGCAGGATGGACTACAGTTGTTGATTATCTGATGAGCCTTGGCTTTTCAAAAGTAAGTGCAGATAACTTCGATATAGGATTTGCCATCGGCGGCAGCAACTTCACCTGTTCAGCCGAAGAGCTGATGGCAGCCCATGCCATTATGATGAATGGCGGCAATTACATTGAGCCGCATACCATCAAACGCATCGAATACAGAAATGGCAAGACAGCTGCCATTGAGCCAACGTATGAAAAAACACAGGTTCTCTCCAATGAATCTGCCTATCTGACTGCCCATCTGATGTATCAGGCAGTCAATGGACCATATTACAACTACATGCAGATTCTCAAACGCGGTTATGCAGTCTATGGAAAAACTGGGACGACTGACTGGGGCACTGAAGGTCTGCAGTACAATATTCCTACCGGAGCCGCCAAAGATAAATGGATGGTATCCGAAACAACACAGTATACGACCGTTGTCTGGATTGGGTATGAAAAAGGCGTCAAAGACGAAGATACATATATTTCTTCCGCGAAGTCAAAGCTGAATATACCAGGAAACATATCCAATCTGATCTTAGATGCTTTGAATAAAGATTCTGAGCCGGCAGCGCTTGAACAGCCCGAAGGAGTCACATCCATCACCCATATTTTAGGAACATTCCCATATGCTTCTGTCATTGAAGGAATGGACAGTGCCTTGATTACTACCGGTCTCATCAAAACAGCAAATGCAGAAACAGTTGATGCTTCCAGCAATCTGACAGTTTCAGATCTAGGCGGATTCAATGCCTTTGAGAACAGCGACGGCAGCATTCAGTTTGAATGGACTGCATATCCGGAAGCTGATAAGCTCGTACGCGCAGATGGCACAAAGGATATATCCCTGTCTACAGACAGCGGTGTCTACATTGAAGCGTATGGTACGCGTCTATTCGATTACACATGGATATTCGGACCGATCCGCTATAAGGCAAGGATCAAGCAGAATGATACCGTGATTGCGGAAATCTCAAGTGAGACCGAAAGCTATTCGCAGAGCATAGATATGAACGATGATACGCAGACTGAAGTATGCGGCTATTATGGCTATGAATCAGGCACATCTTCTTCCAATGAAGTATGTGTTGTATTCACAACAAAGAAAAACGAACCGGAGCCAACACCTACTCCTGCTGCCACTCCTGTCACCACGCCGACCCCTACTCCTGCTGCTGAAACCAATACCCATGAATAATCAAAAGAACAGACAATGTCTGTTCTTTTATTTGCATGCATTTACTTTTTCAATGTGGTTGGATAATAGCGGCAGAATGAAGTGAATGGGCATCTGCTGCATTCTGGATTGCGGGCATGGCATAGGTATCTGCCAAAGAAGATCATCTGATGATGTGTCCTGATCCATCTGTCTTCCGGTATCTTCTTTTTCAGCTTTCTTTCAACTGTCTCTACGCTGTCTTTCATTGCCGCCAGCTTCAAGCGCTTGCTGATGCGATCCACATGGGTATCTACTGCAAGAGACGGTATATTGAAGCATTCGCTCAGTATGACATTCGCACATTTGCGGCCAACCCCAGGCAGAGTAACAAGTTCTTCCATTGTATCCGGTATCACACCGCCAAAATCATCACAGACATGTCTGGCAAAGCCCTGTATGCTGCGGGCTTTATTATGATAAAGACCAAGTGAACTGATGCAATCCTCTATATCCTTGATATTCCCCTCCGCAAGACTAAGCACATTCGGATACTTCTCAAATAGATGCGGCGTTGCTTTATTAACAGATGCATCGGTAGTCTGCGCTGAAAGTATAACAGCCACTGCCATCTGATACTGATCTCTATGATTCAGTTCGCAATGGGCATTCGGAAACAATTCATCCAGTTCATTTAGAATCGTTTGAACGTCCATATCCTTTTCCTTCCTCAATCATCTGTGCAGTCACATTGGAATCCTTCCATCTTTTCAGAATGGATTCAACATAAGGCAGTGACAGTTTCTGATAAGTACTTGCTTCCCGCAGTGCATACAGAATCAGCTTGCGATCTGTTGTCCGATTCCACTCACTGATCTTCTCCATCTCGCGTGAAGTCAGTGTATGCTGCAGTTCTGTTTCAAATACATCAAACAATGAATGATCGAGAATATTCTGATCACGGGCAATGTCTGTTTTAAAGAGTCCATCCAGCACAAAGTGAATGGTGCCGGCCGCAGCAGTTATCTTCAGATAGTTTTTTGCGCAGAGAACTGACACTGTCTGATTCACTTCATCTAAAGAAATACCTGTCTTTTTATGCAATAGCTCCATCGTTATATCCATCTGATGCTCATTCAAAAAATCAATTAAAAGGACAAGGATAGTTTCATTGCTATCCAATCCCAGCAGTTCAAGGTGATCCAATATCCAATCGCGGTGGTTTACA
This sequence comes from uncultured Erysipelotrichaceae bacterium, assembly GCA_937902945.1. Taxonomy (GTDB): domain Bacteria; phylum Bacillota_I; class Bacilli_A; order Erysipelotrichales; family Erysipelotrichaceae; genus Bulleidia. Next base: position 5,916 of record CALEMD010000342.1, read on the forward strand.
AACCGCTGTTCATACCATTCCATTCTGCTTCTCCAATCACGTGCATTCATTATAGTCATTTTACAGATTCTCAACAAGACTTCTGCTGTCACCCAAACTTCACAATCGTTCAATTGATTAATCAGATAAGGAATGTTATTATTTTGCTACGGTATAAAAATGCTGAAGAAAATACTGTTTACATTGCTCACTCTGCTGATGATTTACAGCACCGTGATTATTGCATATAAAATAAATGAACCGCAGAAAATAGAAAGCAGAGCATTGGCAACGGCATTGAGCTCAGCTGCCATTCCCTATTCGACTCTGAAAGACTATACGCTCAACAGCGGAGAATCTGCAATTCATTATTATTTTTTCTGCAGCGGCAATGATCAGAACTGCACCTATGTTGAAAATACGGTTCTGAAAAGCGTTGAAAACTCTACCAATCTGAACCTTGATTCGCTGCTTGAATATGTAGACCTGTCCGATGAATCGGAAGATGCTATGAGCAGTCCGCTCAGTGACTGGGGCATCAATACCTATCCAGCATTTGTCGTATGCAATGTTTCACAAGGTTCCATAACTGTATCAAATCCGCTGGAATGGAATGCCTCATCACCGATGTCAGCAGATGACATTATCCGCTGGCTGTCTAAAGTCGGCCTGTATAACAATCCATCTGAAGAGGAAGCAATCAATACACCCGCTTCATAAGAAAAGACAGCCGCGGCTGTCTTTTATATTTCTTCGAGGAATTTCTCACAGAACAATGCACTGGCTTCAGCTGCCTGCCCGACATTGAAGTCGGCGCTCTTTTCGTTGTCTTTCTTTCTGGCTATGTCAGAAAGAGAGCGGATAACAATGAACGGTACCTGATAGCGGCTGCATACCTGGGCAATGGAAGCTCCTTCCATCTCTGCACACAATGCAGTTGGATAATTCTTCAGAATCTCATTGATCTGCTTTGTGCGATAGACAAACTGATCGCCGGATACCATATCTCCGATCCATGCCTTCTGATGCATTTTCTTCATAACCTGCCTTGCTGTTTTCACATAATGAGCATCGCTTCTGAAGCAAGTCTTTTTTTGATCAAATCCCTTTGGCCAGTTGCCACCGGGAATGTCTATGTCATGATGCGCAGTTCTTTCAGATATGACGATATCAAAAACCTCTTCCTGCGGATCCAGTCCGCCGGCAATGCCGACATTGATGACACCCGTGATCGGATATCTTTCCATCAGTATTGCCGCAGTCACTGCAGCATTTGTCTTGCCTACGCCGCATTGGGTTGCTATGCATTTTCTGCGGCCGATGTTTCCGACATAGAATTTCTGATTCTT
>CALEMD010000343.1 GCA_937902945.1 uncultured Erysipelotrichaceae bacterium
ATCGATGTAGGATGGCTGCCAGGCGGAACATATGCTCTGTATTCCAATGAAACAGATGTTGTTCTGACAGCTACAAGAAACGGTCTGTCAAATGACTCAACAGATCCTAAGACTTGGAATGGCGATGCAAATGCAACTCAGAAGAACGGACCGCAGGTTACATTCTACCGTTCACTGATCTATGCTACTCCATCTGAATATGGCAAACAGCTTGCTGAAAAGGTCAATGCCGGTGAAGCACTCACTTGGGATGATCTGAACAAAGCTAACTGGGCTGTTCTGAAGACTTCCAGTTCTGCTGGATATATCTATCCAACACTCTGGCTCATGGACAACTATGATGGCAAGAAACTTTCTGATCTTGACAATGTAACAACTCTCGATGGTTATGGAACAGCATTTGCACAGGCTGCATCTGAATCCGTTGATATCATCGTATGCTATGCTGATGGCCGCAACGACTATGAAGCAAGCTGGATGCTCCCTACAGATTCAACTGATGAAACCGGCAAAGCAGGTCTAGGCCGTGAAGATACAATCTGGAACGAAATGAATGTCATCGGTGTAACCGAAGGCATCTACAACGATACAGTTGCTATCACAATGGCAGATCCAGACATTTATAATGATGAATTCATCGCAGCTCTGCAGAATTCACTGATTAACATTATCGGCACAGATGAAGGACAGGCAATCTTCAGTGTCTATTCCCACACCGGTTATGCTAAGGCAAAAGACAGTGACTACGATGTAGCACGTGCAGCACTGAAAGCAGTAGAAGGAAACTAATTCAGCAGTTATCAAACAGGGCGGCAGGGAATACCCCGCCGTCCTGTTTTTTTCTTAAGTATCATCCATACGGAGAAAACACATATGATTGAATTTAAAGATGTAAGCAAAACATATCCAAATGGTGTTAAAGGTCTCAAACACATTAATCTGAAAATTCAGCAGGGAGAGTTCGTTGCTATCATTGGATTGTCTGGTGCTGGAAAAAGCACAATGATCCGCACAATCAATCGAATGATCGATATAACGGACGGACAGCTTGTTGTTGATGACACAGATGTCATGACGCTGAAAGGCAAATCTTTGCGCAGATATAGAAGAAAGATCGGAATGATCTTCCAGTCATTCAATCTGATCTCTCGTTCAACTGTAATTAATAATGTTCTTACCAGCAATGTTCCAGACATGCCTTGGTATAAAGTGCTGGTTGGCTACTATTCCAAAGAACAGAAAATGAAAGCTCTTGAAGCTTTGGATAAAGTCAATATTCTTGATAAAGCATATACACGCTGTGATGAACTATCAGGCGGACAGCAGCAAAGAGTTGCCCTGGCAAGAACCCTGAATCAGAACCCATCAATCATTCTTGCCGATGAACCGGTTGCTTCCCTTGATCCGATTATGGCTGATATTGTCATGAGTGACTTTGCCCGCATCAACAAAGACATGAATATCAGCATTCTGCTGAATATCCACCATGTTGATCTGGCTTTGAAGTATGCAACTCGAGTCATTGGCATCCGTTCCGGAGAAATTGTCTATGATGGTCCTGTAAAAGATGTAACACAGGAAGTTCTTGATCAGGTCTATAACGGCAATGAAATCCCTGTTTCTGACAAGGATGGTAAAAACCATGGAAGCCACTGAGAAAAAGCAGGCACTGTTCGATCGCATCTTCAAGCCAGAAGCAATCGTTCTAGATAACGGTCACAGTGTATCGAGACCCCGCTCACGCATGCCTTTGATTCTATTGGGTCTAGGCATTGTTATCTGGATATCCATCATCATGACGGGATTTGATATTTCTATTGTTATCCGCCGAGGCCATCAGCTTACAGTTATTCTTGAACAGATATTCCAGCCAAAACTTGCCTACTTTGACAAGGTTAAAGAGCCTCTGCTTGATACTATCAAGATGTCTCTGCTAGGCACAATACTAGGCTGCTTGGTAGCTCTGCCTCTTTCCATTCTGGCATCCAGCAATATCAACAAGAATAAGCCTTCTCTTCTGATCGTCCGCTTTATTCTTGCCGTTATGCGTTCTGTACCTACTTTGATTATTGCAAATGTCTGCGCTTTGATTTTCAGTCTTGGTACATTTGCCGGCACAATCGCTATAACTATATTCACACTTGGCATTGTCGCCAAAATGCTCTTTGAAAGCATTGAGACTATTGATATGAAGCCATTTGAAGCCATGCAGTCATTCGGCTGCAATCAGCTGCAGGCGTTCTGGGCTGCCTGTGTTCCGCAGATACTGCCAACCTATCTGTCACATTGTCTATATTGTTTTGAGATCAATGTCCGTGCCGCATCTATCCTGGGTTATGTCGGAGCTGGCGGTCTTGGCATCCTGATCAATGAGCGTATCGGCTGGCGTGATTATAACGGTCTAGGCACTGTTCTATTATCACTGTTCATTCTGGTCCTGATTATTGACCAGCTGAGTGACTGGCTCAGAAGCAAACTCAGTTAAGGAGGAAGAGAGATGTCTATATTAGAGACTTATAATAATCGGCCGAAGAAGCTCTGGGTCCGTATACTGATCTTTGTCATCCTTCTCATCCTTGTTATCTGGAGTGCTGAAGGCATCACCTATAAGGGTGTTGCAGCAAAAGGCAGTGATGTAGCCTATGGTATTGTCTATGGACTTACCCACCCAGATCTGAATCTGCTGTTTGATCTTTCAACAAATGGTGTTCTGTATCTGACTGCTCAGACAGTTGCCATTGCAATACTTGGAACCATCTTTGGTGCACTGCTTGCAGTTCCTGTCAGTTTTCTAGCCAGCACGAACGTTGTTCCTAAATGGTTGGCGTTCATATTCCGTGCATTGATACTGCTGATCCGCACTATCCCATCGTTGGTATGGGCATTGATCTGGATCCGTGTCACAGGTCCTGGTGCATTCTGCGGTGTTGTTACCCAGTCAATCTGTTCAATCGGCATGATATCGAAGATGTATATTACTGCGATTGAAGATCTTGATACAGGAATTCTAGAATCAATGGATGCATCTGGATGCACTACTTTCCAGAAGATCCGCTGCGGTATTCTTCCGCAGCTGAGTGCCAGCTTTGTTTCCACCACCATCTATCGCTTTGACATCAACCTGAAAGATGCAACAACTCTTGGAATTGTCGGAGCCGGCGGTATCGGCGCTGCATTGGTTCAATCTATTTCTTCCCGTCGCTGGTCGATGGTTGGAAGCTTCCTCTTCGCATTAATTGTTCTAGTCCTGATCATTGAATACTTCTCCACTAAAATCAGAGCAAGACTTGCTAGAGGAAAGACCGAATGAGCAGAATCAGAATTCTTGCTACAAGTGATATGCATGGTTATATATATCCATACAGCTATGCTGATGGCAAATCCTTCAGCGGAGGAATGGCAAGACTGAAAACTCTCTGCGATTCACTGCGTGATGAACAGACTTTACTCATTGATAACGGCGATGTCCTTGAGGGCTCGCCGCTCTCTTTTTATCATTATCACCAGCATGCCAGCAGTGTAAGTCCAATGACTGCATGCATGTCACAGATGCATTATGATTTTATCAACCTTGGAAATCATGATTTCAATTATGGGGAAGCCGCATTGATGCGGCACATCAATTCAGTAAGCTGTCCATGTCTTTGTGCAAATGCTCTATACAATGGAAAGCCTATTGGGGATTCTTATACCATCCGAACAATCGCTGGCAAGCGCATTGCACTGTTTGGAATAGTTACTTCCTATATACCGCATTGGGAAACACCCGATCATATAGAACACTTTCAATTCATTGATGCTTTTGAAACCGCACAGAAGATAACAGCAGAAATTAAAGCCAAAGAAAAACCAGACTTTATCATCTGTATATACCATGGCGGTCTTGAAAGAGATATTGATACCGGCATTCTGACGGAAGATGATACCGGAGAAAATCAGGGCAGCAGAATTCTTAACAATATACCTGATCTGGATGTTCTAATCTGCGGTCACCAGCATCGTTCCATCTGTCAGAAAATTAATCGTACATTTGTTACTTCGACTGCCGCAAATGCCACTGAATTGGCATGTATCGATATTGATACAGATTCTAGAAGCATTGCCGGCCGTCTGATTCCTGCAATTGCAGAAGCAGATACAGAGATGATGAAATCTGTACAGAACGAAGAGAATAACTGTCAGATTTGGCTTGATCAGTCATTAGGATCAACCGACATGGATCTCGAGATCAAAGATGAATCAGAAGCAAGAATTCACAAGAGTCAGGTAATCACTCTGCTGAATCAGATTGCCATGCATGCATCTAATTCCGATATGGCCGCATGTGCATTGTTCAATGGCGCAAGAGGTTTTAAAAAACAGATCACCATGAGGAATCTCGTCAGCACATATGTCTTTCCAAACACATTGACAGTAAAGAAAGTAACCGGCAGAGTGCTGAAGCTCTACCTTGAGAAAAACGCTGAATTCTTCTGCATAGAAAATGGAAAAATCAGTGTCTCCAGATCCTATCTGTGGCCAAAGCCCCAGCAATACAACTATGACATGCTTGATGGCGCTTCCTACACAATCAAAGTCAGCAATCCTGTTGGCTCAAGAATTGAAAATCTATGTCGAAACGGAATTCCTATTCAGGATAATGATGTATTCACGCTGGCAATTAATAACTACAGAGCCAGCGGCGGAGGCAACTTCAGCATGCTGAAAGATGCTCCAACTGCTGCAGTTTACCAGAACAGCATGGTAGAACTGATTGCTGATTATATACTGGAAAGGAAAACAATTTCCTTTAAACCGATTCATAACATTCAGGTAATTGAGTAGCGCATATACATTGCATCTAAAGAAAAGAACTCGCTCGAGTTCTTTTCTTTATGTCTTCAGCTTATTCTTGTTCCCGGAGCCAATCCATTTACTTCTGCGACAACAACTTCCTTGCCGTTCTTACCTGCAAGAAGCATACCTTCTGATCTCTGTCCTCTGATAACTGCCGGTTTCAGATTGGTGATAACAACTACTTGCTTTCCAATCATCTGCCCTGGCGTATAGCTTGAGGCAATACCGGAAACGATCTGCCGTGTTTCACCTTCACCTAGATCTATCTGTTCAATCAGCAATGTATCTGCGTCTGGATGCTTTTCACAGCTGATGACTTTTCCAACTTTCAATACTACCTTCTGGAAGTCTTCTACTGTAATCTGTTCCATTTTTTCTGCCTGTTTTTTTCTTTGAGCAGCAACGGTCTCTTCAACTGCATGGACCTTGTTCATAATCTCTTTCTGATCAAGACGCATGAACAGAATTTCTGGTTTCTCTGTTACATGAATATCTGTTTCCAGCTGTCCAAAAGAATCAACAGTGTCATAACTGCGCTGCTCTGTGTTCAGCTGATCAAGGATCTTTGCGGATGTTTCAGGAAGATACGGAGACAGCAGAACTGCTGAGATACGGATTGTTTCAAGCAGATTGTATAGAACTGTAGCAAGTCTGCCGATCTGATCCGGATCCTTTGCAAGAGACCAAGGGGTTGTTTCATCAATGTATTTATTGCAGCGATCAAGCAGGTTCAGTATCTTCTGAATGCTGTCTGCAACCCTCAGCTGATCCATGTCATTGCTGATTTCAGTTACAGTATTCATTGCTGCCTGCTTCAGTTCATCATCAACAGGTGCAGACACTTCTGGATTTGCTACTGCACCATTGAAGTACTTGTTCTGCATCGTAATCGTGCGATTGACGAGATTGCCGAGATTGTTGGCAAGATCGGAATTGATCCTCTCAATCATCAGATCATATGTCACATGACCATCCTGTGAGAATGGCATTTCGTGCAGCATGATATATCTGACTGCATCCACTCCAAATAGACTGACTAAGTCATCGGCATAGATTACATTGCCTTTAGACTTAGACATCTTGCTGTCACCAGTCAGAAGCCATGGATGTCCGAAAATCTGTTCTGGCAGCGGCAGATCAAGTGCCATCAGCATAATCGGCCAGTAGATTGTATGAAAGCGGATGATATCTTTTCCTATAAGATGCAGATCAGCCGGCCAGTACTTTGCGAATAGCGGACTGCTGTTTCCATCTGCGTCATATCCAAGACCCGTAATATAATTGCTAAGCGCATCAATCCATACATAGATAACATGCTTTGGATCAAATGGAACAGGAATTCCCCAGGAGAACGATGTGCGCGTAACGCACAGATCCTGCAGACCAGGCTTTAGGAAGTTGTTGATCATCTCATTTTTACGGCTTTCAGGCTGTATGAAATGCGGGTGATCCTCGATATACTGCATCAGACGATCTGCATATTTGCTCATCTTAAAGAAGTAAGCTTCTTCTGATGTCGGCGTTACTTCTCCGCCGCACACCGGACATTTGCCATCCTTCAGCTGACTGCTTGTATAGAATGCTTCGCACTCCTTGCAGTACAGTCCTTCATATTCTCCTTTGTAGATATCGCCTTTGTCATAAAGTTTCTGGAAGATCTTCTGTACCTGCTTCTCATGATCAGGATCTGTAGTACGGATAAATTTATCATAAGAAAGATTCATGCAGTCAAACTGTTCTCTGATAACTGCAGCTGTATGATCTACAAATTCTTTTGGTGAAACACCTTCTGCTTTTGCCTTCTCTTCCACTTTCTGGCCGTGTTCATCTGTTCCTGTCTGGAATCGAACATCGTATCCCGTCATTCTCTTATAGCGGGCAATTGAATCTGCCAGTACAATTTCATATACATTTCCGATATGCGGCTTTCCTGATGTATATGCTATTGCAGTTGTAATATAGTACTTTCCTTTATTTTCCATTTTATCCACCTTTTCAAAACGAAAACGCCCCTGAAAGGACGTTTTTCACGCGGTACCACCTTTGTCTTGCCATATATGGCCACTTTATTATACGTTTTAACGCACGTCTGCGATTCCTGCTTAATATTCACAGAAACAGCTCCAAGACCATCTTCATTCGGATTGTATGACAGACTCTCACCAGCCATCTGTTCTCTTGGTTTCCTGATCCGAATTACTCTTCTCTTCATCGCCTTTGCAGAGTTATTATAACTGACAACCTGCTCTTTGCACAATATTAATCATCAGTCAGATCGTGTAAACTGATTGCGGAATAAGTAAGATCCTTCTTGAAAGACGAAAGCG
>CALEMD010000344.1 GCA_937902945.1 uncultured Erysipelotrichaceae bacterium
CATCACTGACAGATCATGGCAGTCTCTTTACAGAGATGACAGAACAGGCAGATGGCAAGAATACACAATATATTGAAGAGATTGCAGATGCATTTCTGGCCGAAGCAGAAAAAGCAAAGCCGGATGCTTTGATACTGAGTGGGGATATTACATTCAACGGTGAGAAACAGAGTCATATTGATTTAGCAGAAAAGCTTCAGAAACTGCAGGATATGGGTATTGCAGTGCTGGTTATTCCCGGCAATCATGATATTGCCAATGGCTATGCGCGAAACTACTTTGATTCCAGATCAGAGTGGGTAGACAGTGTCAGTTCGGAAGAATTTGCGGATATATATAAGAATCTAGGCAGAAAAGATGCTGTCTCTGCGGATCCTAATTCCTACAGTTATCTTTATGATGTAAACGATCAGATATCGGTGCTGTTTCTGGATGCGAATACAGAAGAGAATCCAGGTCTGATCAGTGAACAGACAATGGCCTGGGCACAGGAGCAGCTTGCCAGATGCAATGCAGAAGGGAAAACGGTTTTCTCGGTTACTCATCAGAATGTAATGACACAGAATATGATGATTGCAGATGGATATGTAATCAAGAATCAGACCAGTGTCAAACTGATGCTGATGGAACATGGTGTGACGCTGAATATGTCAGGTCATATTCATGCCCAGCATTATGCATACAATGCACGTTTCTATGACATTGCTTCCGGTTCGCTTGCAATAGCTCCACACCAGTATGGGGTACTGACCATTGATGCAGACAGCAATGCCACATATCAGACACAGCGTACTGATGTATCGGAATGGCGCAGAACCATGGTTTAGGTGATGCATTTGCTGATTTTGCAGAGGAATCGCAGGATTTCTTTGATGCCAACAGCCGCAGAAAGTCTGAAGAGTATGTGGCATCTCTGCCCCTCAGTGATACTGAAAAACAGTCAATGGTCGATTTTGCAGTGCAGATGAACAGCGATTTTTTCTCCGGTATTCTGTATGCAGAGCAGGATCCGGCAGAAGATC
>CALEMD010000345.1 GCA_937902945.1 uncultured Erysipelotrichaceae bacterium
ACAGAAAGAGAGTACCGCCATGAATATATTAACACAGTCAAGTGTTGAATGTTTCTGAACTCTGATGGGCGGACCTGCAAATTGCAGCAAAGGAACATGGAGTGCATTCTTAATCACGGCAATGAAGACAAAGAACCCGCAATAATTGAACCCTGTCAAAAAATCAGTTATCTGTATAAGCTGAAGGAACCATCTCCCAGCTAAGAAATTCTTTATTTGAAGATGTGTATCACATCAATAATAATACTTCCTTTATGTGCATATGGAATTTGTTAAGGTCGCCAGTCTCTTTCCTGCTGATAAGAAGAATAAAAAAGCCGGGAACTGAATCAGTTCTCCGGCATACCTTTCGGTAAAGGTGATATCTGCGACTTCTGATAGATGACGGTATACATGATCGTGCGAAGCAGTGTGACTGCTTTCTTCAGATACTCAGAATCTACGGTGACGGTCCATTTCTGCTTCTTCTCTCTATGTTCTAGAGTAATCTTGCCTAGGAAGTAGCCATCGTGAGAATACTTGTTTCTGATCTTCTTCAGTTCGAATACCAGTTTCCATAACTGAACATTCGGACCGAAGATCTTTTTGACTTCGGCGGTATATGTTTTGAAGTAGTTCATCAGGAAGGTGGAATCTTCCTTGTCTTTAGTGACTAGAGGTTCAATGTATTCCAGAGTTCTGTACAGTTCTAGAAACTGGATTTCCAGAGACTGTCTGCGGGTATATTCGACAATAGGGAAGATTGCGTTGTCATTCATCAATAGAAGTGTATCAAGCAGTTTGACAATGGATTTCTTGTTCAGTCCTTCAATCAGTCTGATGCGGCTTGTGTAGGTATTGTTTTCCTTGATCTGTTCAAGATCCTTGTATGAATAGGAATAGTCATCTGCATCAATGAATTCAATATTGGAGAATCGTCTTTGAGTAGAAGTCATCAGATGCATGACGGCATCGAGCTTATGACAGATATCCATGACATCTTCAAACTTCAATGCTTTGGAACAGGTGAATTCAAGATAGGAATCATAGCGTATCTCCAATGCATTGGAACCATCAGGAGTATAGCTGTTGCGCATTTTATGCGCACAGGTAAGCTTTGATTTCTTGTAGGTTATGATGCCAAGATTGCTGGCAAGTTCTTTGACTGCCTTGATCTGTATGTACTTGTCATTGAGATCCTTGCTGAATTCCTGGTGGGGGATCTGATAGATCTCATTCAAGGCATCGTGATGATAGCTGAATGATTTGATTTTATACTTGGTTTCATAGTTTCGGCCGGTCTGCGTACTTGTGCATACGATGCTTTTGGTGGCAGTGATGATGCTGCTGTTGATGCGGCTGTGAGAAGCAGGGGACATAATGCAGTCTGGGTATGTGCAGTATGTATTGTCTTCATCTACACAGAAGAGTGCAGTGCCTCTGTTGTCGCCTTTCAGCAAAGGCAGAAATCCATTGACATCGGTTGTCTTGATGGAAATCAGTCCTTCTGTTTCATTGGCAATCGATAGATTGCTGGCCTGCACATCTTTTGTGGTGCAGGGTATTTTGCTTAAATATATGATTTTATCCATGTTTATTCCTTTTGTAATATTATACGCATTTTCAGCGCAGTTTTGAAAGCAGATGAATCAATGATGAATTCCAGTAGACCGCTATCTCATTTGTTGAATAGCTGTCAAAGGAGTCACTGTAGGTCTTAGCGGCTGGAACTGTATCAGCCATGGCAATGGTTACCGGGTCTTCTCTTGAGGCGTTAGGACCGCCTACAAGAGCTCCTGGAAGAATGGTGCTCTTGGCTTTTGCGATGCGGCTGTGCACATCCTTTGGTGAGTATGTTCCGATTCCGCTTACAAAGCTTGTATGCAGGCTGTTGCGGCCTAAGAGATAGCTGACCTGTTCATAGGCAGCCTGCAGATAAGCCATGTCATTTGTCATGTCATAGTACATGGCAAGAAGAATGCCATTGTCACTGGTGATGCCGTTGCTTCCCCATGTATAGGCAGTCAGTGATGCATTATAGGAGTTTCCCTGTTCCATTGCGAGAACAGTGCCTGCCTCGGCTGCCAAAGATTTCATCATTGAAGAGTAGAAGTCTGTATCTTTCTCATCAATGCACTTCACAAGATACAGATATCTTCCGTATCCGCCATTTGTATTCCAGTAGATGCCGTTGGCGCAGGTATCGTCTTTTGCATAATACGCCTTGGCATCATCAAGATACTCTGCTTTCTCAGTGGCAATATACAATGCAATGGCGGCGGTAAAGCGGCCGTCTGTATCGGAACTCTCAATATAGGAGCCGCCGGTGATATCATCGGGGTTCTTTGCATCATAGAGATCAGGATGATCTTTGAGATAGGAGTAGGCAGAAACTGCAGCATCAAGACATGTATTGGCAAATTCTGCGTCGATATTCTTGTAGGCTAGTGCGGCAATGGCCATACTGCCGGCAAAGTCGGCAGTAGAGGCTGTTTCTTTTTCAAGAACCCACATCTTCTGCGTATCTTCTTCTGGCAGAATGGTGTCGGCAAGACCGGTAGTGAGTACTTTGTTATATACACCGCCATCACTGTCCTGCATCTTCAGCATCCATTCCAGTTCATATCTTGCTTCGTCTAGAATATCAGCTATGCCGTTATTGGAGTCGGGACCGTTCGTACTGTCACTGTAAAGATTGGGGTTTCCCATATAGGAGAACAGCAGATCATTGACAGTCTTTGCGCCGGTTTTGATATAGCGCCCATAGTCACCCGCATCATGCCATCCGCCGGTTACATCAAGTGTTTCTTCTGTGCCGTAGATGGTGGCTGTATCTGTATGGCACATTGCGTGAGACATATCCAGTGCCCAGGAACTGTCGATGTCTGAACCGCATCGCTGCATGCTGATCATTCGCAGAAGACTGTTATCGAGTTCTGCATATGCTTCTGTTCCAATACTGAAAGTATAGGAACTAGTACCAATCTGTGAGTGCACGGCATAGGTACCAGGGGCTGTCACATTGGTGAAATCACCATAGCAGTCTGTTTCTTTTGTTGCATCAGAATAGATCTTGTTTACAATGGCGCCAGTATAGATAACTTCTCCGGTTGCGGTGTTGATGACATCAAACACATCGCCCGCATCATAGGAGAAGGTGCATCTTTTTTCGGCATCTGTGAAATAGGAGAACTGGTTTGTCTTTACATCTGTGATCCAGACAGAGGGAACAATACGTATGCTGCTGAAATAGATTGTATGCTCGCTCTGTGATGCTTCTGTGCCATCATTTCCGATTTTGAATGACAGGCGTCCATTGTAGGTGGAATTGGAAGTCATAGAAAAGGTGAATGACTGGGCAGTTGGAGTATCCGTGACAGAGAAAGATGAAGATGCAAGTACTTCACCTGTAACAGCGTTCAAAGCAATTACCTGAATGGTTCGGCTGACTGAAGAGGAAACAGTAAAGTTAATTGTATAGGAGGTTCCATTCACAAATGGAATGCCATCTCTATAGAAAGCAGCACCATTGATATCTGTACCGCCGCTTACTACAGTAATATTCTTATCTTCATAGCTGAAATCTTCAACCAGACTTCCTACAGATGTCTGTGTATACCAGCCGGTTTCAAAACCGGTTGTGTTATCCGGTTCAATCGGTGCATAAGAACCAAGTGCAAATGGAGAAGTTAAATATGGATCGGCAGATACAAGAGGTGTATGGACAGCTTCAGCGGTCGGTGAAGCACCTGCCGCAGGTGTATCTGTATTTTTAGATAGGTGTCTGTATATCAGCACACACGCCATCGTCAATGCCAAGGATAATATACATATTAAGATGCGTTTCATGCGGAGTTTTCTTCTGATTTTCTTCATAAGTACTAATTATATATGAAACATGTGAAACGTGCTGATAATTCACACGCACAAGGTTGTGAAATAGAGAGCAGAATCGTTATAATAGCTATGTATTTGAAGGAGCAATGAATGAGCAAACTTGTAATAGCAATGGCTTTGGCTCTGGTGATTCTATGCACAGGGCTTGGACTGTGGCTTTTAGATGTATTAAGGAAAACAGAAAAAGGATTTGCGGCACCGCTAGGTGCAGCAGTGCTGTTGGCAATGCTTCAAATTCTCTATTATCCTGTGCAGATTCTGCACGGTTCCTTTACTGCTATTGCAGTGATATCAATTGCCGTGCTGCTGTTTTCACTGTACTGCACAGTGAAACGCTATAAGAGAGTTTTTCATAATCTATTCAGATGGCAGACACTGATGGTGCTGATTGGATTTCTGGCATTCCTGTACGTCTTTTACAATTCCTCATTGGAACTGGAATACTCTGACAGTCCAATGTATCTGAACTACATATCGCAGAATATAGAAGCAGAGCATATCAATCTATTCAATCTCTACACAGGAAAAACCGGTGCAGAATGGGATGGGCTGTATCTTTACCAAGGGTATTATCATTTTGGGTCTTTCTTATGCTGGTTTATCAATCTGCAGCCATTGGTGCATGTCGATACGATTGTAATGAGTACGTGGGGACTTGGATCGCTGTGCTCTATCATATCTATGATGTTCTACTGCAATGTGATAGACAGTTTTAAAATATCCAATAAAGCATTGCGAAACGTCTTATATGTCTTTACCTTTTTCTTCACCAATCTTTATTACTGGCGGGTTGTATTCTCATTCTATGGCAATACATGGCGTACACTGTTCATCACAATGATGATGTTCTATATCTATCAATGGCTGAAATCAGACAGAAAGGACAGTGTACGTTTTGTTATACCTGTTCTTGGCTTTGCCGGCATTGCCTGCTCAAGCAGTTTCCTGTTTATCTCTTTCATTGTTCTGTTTTCTTTAGCCGCATATCTGTTCTATATCAAACAGGAAGATACATTGAAAGA
>CALEMD010000346.1 GCA_937902945.1 uncultured Erysipelotrichaceae bacterium
GTCTGCTGATGAGAAGAGCAGCATAGTGTCTGTGCAGATTCAGGAAGAACTCCGCAGCGATCCCCGCTATGCAGATAAGATCTGTTCACTGCAGAAAGAAAATGCTGAAAATGAGACGCAGAAAAGAGAAATTAGTGAAGCAGTACAGGCAGGCAAAGCAGCATTGGTACAGATTCAAAGCATCAAGAAGAGTCTTGACAGTGCAAAGGGATGGGGCACTGTCGATGTCTTCGGCGGAGGACTGATGAGTGATATCATCAACCATTCCAATCTGAATCAAGCGCAGAATGAAGCAGAACATCTGCAGGTGCTGCTCAGCCGCTTTCAAAGCGAACTGTCAGATGTACATGTGACTGGAGATATGCCTCCTATTAATATTGATGGTTTTCTGGGATTTGCCGATTTCTTTTTTGACGGCATGATTTCAGATTGGATGGTATTATCAAGAATCAATGATTCTGCTAGAAATGTTAGGCGGGTGGAACTTCAGGTTGAAGATCAGCTCAAAAAGCTTGAATATATGCAGAGCGTCAGAGAATCAAACACGATACGTCTGCAGTCTGAAATTGAGGAACTGGTTGAAACTGCCGGTACAGAATAGCTGCTTTTCACTATATCTGAAATAGTTATAATGTTTTCTGATGTGGCTGCAGTGATTGCAATATGCTGCCTATGCAGACGATTCAGCCAGCATTTTCACAGGAATGCCGGTTGAAACTTATAAATATTTAGTTTATTCTATGAAATGCGTTCAATGAACTATTAAAAAGAATCATTCAAGGAGATTTAGCCATGAAGAATTTAGTAATCGTAGAGTCACCGTCAAAGTCAAAAACAATAGGAAAATACCTTGGCTCAGATTTTGAGGTTGTTTCCAGCAAAGGACATATCCGTGATCTTGCAATCAAGGGTAAAGATGGTCTGGGTGTTGATGTTGAAAATGGATTCACTCCGACATATGAAATATCCAAAGATAAAAGAGATGTTGTAAAGCAGCTTAAGGAAGAAGCAAAGAAGGCGGATAAAGTATATCTGTCAACCGACCCGGATCGTGAAGGTGAAGCCATTGCCTGGCATTTAGCACAGGAACTCGATCTGCCTACAGATGCAGACAACCGCGTTGCATTCCATGAAATTACACATGATGCAGTACTGGATGCTTTCAATCATCCGCGTGCTATTGATATGGGTCTTGTCCGTTCACAGGAGACCCGCAGGATTCTTGATAGAATCATCGGCTTTAAGCTGTCAAAACTTCTGCACAGCAAGATACAGTCAAAATCAGCAGGACGTGTACAGTCTGTGGCATTGAAGCTGATTGTTGAAAGAGAAAAGGAAATCAAGGCTTTCATTCCGGTTGAGTACTGGACACTGGATGCAAAGTTCAGCAAGGAAAGCAAAGAGTTCCAGGCACACCTGAGCAAAATCGATGGAGCTAAGGCTGAACTTCATAATCAGGAAGAAGCAGAAAAGGCCTTTGCGGCATGCCAGGGGAGTTTTACTGTCACTTCTATTCAGCAGACTGAAGGAAGACGCAACGCAAAACTTGCATTTATCACCAGTACGCTGCAGCAGGAAGCAAGCACAAAACTGAGCTATTCCGCAAAGCGTACCATGTCAATCGCCCAGAGACTGTATGAAGGCATTGATATCGGCCGCGGCGGTCAGGAAGGTCTGATCACTTATATGCGTACTGACAGTACGCGTCTTTCGGATGTGTTTATTCAGTCGGCACATGATCTGATTCTGAAAGAATACGGCAAGGAATACATGGGCGGCTACAGAGTCAAGAATGATGCAAATTCGCAGGATGCTCATGAAGCAATCCGTCCAACCAGTCTGAACAATACACCAGAGAAAATCAGAACGTACCTTTCCCCAGAACAGTACAAGCTGTATAAGCTGATTTATGCTAGAGCTTTAGCATCACTGATGGCTCCGGCAAGAGTAGCGAGCCAGACAGTGATACTGTCACAGAATGGATATGACTTCACTGCCAATGGTAGCAGGCAGGTCTTCGATGGATATCTGAAGGTATATGGAGACTATGATTCCAGCAAGGATGTTATTCTGCCAGTACTGAAAGAAAAGGAAATGATAGATGCTGAAGAAGTAAAACCGAATCAGCATTTCACTGAACCTCCGGCAAGATATACAGAAGCAAAATTGATTAAGGATATGGAAGAAGACGGAATTGGACGTCCTAGTACATATGCAATGATCATTGATACGATACAAGCCCGCGGATATGCTGCATTGGAAAGGGCTTCTGAATCATCCAAGACAAAGGTTTTCTTTCCAAGTGAACAGGGCATATTGACTGTTGAAAAACTGGATGAGTTCTTTTCCAGCATTATCAATGTCAGATATACGGCAGAGATGGAACATGAACTGGATGAAATAGCGGAAGGAAATAGAAACAATACCGATGCACTTCTGCAGTTCTGGAATAAATTCACACCTCTTCTTGATGCGGCTTATGCCAATATGGAGAAGAAGGAACTCGAAAAGGTTGGAGAGAAATGTCCGGAATGCGGCGGGGAGCTTGTATACAGAAACGGCCGTTTCGGAAAGTTTATCTCCTGCAGCAATTTTCCTAAATG
>CALEMD010000347.1 GCA_937902945.1 uncultured Erysipelotrichaceae bacterium
TTCTTCCATGGTGGTGGATTTGTGACGTGCACAATAGAAACTCATGACTATGTTCCTTCGTGTCTGGCGGCTAAAGCAAATGTGGCTGTTTATAGTGTCCAATATAGATTGGCTCCTGAATACCCGTATCCAACAGGTATCGAGGATTGCTATTCGGCCTGCCAATATGTAGCCGAAAGGGCAAATGAATTGAGAATTGATAAAGATCATATAACAGTTGCTGGTGACAGCAGCGGAGGCAATTTTGCTGCTGTTATATGTCTGATGGCGAGAGATAGGAAAGATTTGAAGATTGATAAGCAGGTTTTGATATACCCAGTGACTGATGTCACTAACAAAATCCATAAAGAATCAATGAGAGTTTATGGAAATGGGGAAGTATCGGATGAACCCGCATGGTATTTGAAAGCATATTTACCGGATGTCAGTAAATTTGAAAGCAATCCTTATGTTTCACCTATGTGGGCTGATGATTTCAATGGCTTACCACCTGCGCTATTCATAGATGCTGAGTGTGACACACTGCTTGATGATGGCTTGATCTATGCAAATCTTTTGAAACAGGATGGTGTAAAGGTCGAAGTGCATATATACAAGGGTATGCCTCATGCGTTCATTCTTAGAACTTATAAGGAAACATTTGAAGCATTGGATCAAATTGTAGAATTCATAAAACATGATTAATACGGTTTCCCGAGAATCGTATGAATAACAAGGCGTTAACAAGGAGGAGAAATGAAAAACTTCAAAAGACTTATCACGTTAGTATCTGCAGCAACAATACTATTATCTGGATGCAGCGGCGCATCTACTGCAGCAACAGCAAGTGCTGCTGCTTCAACAGCTGCTGCTGATGACGGAATCTTAATTGGCTTAGCAATGCATAATCAAACTGAAACATGGGCAGTTCAATATGCAAAGAGTTTTCAGGAAGCCGCAACGGCAGATGGTGTAAAGGTTTCAGTTACTGATGCCAATTCAACACCAGCAAACCAGGTTTCACAGATTGAAGACTTAATTGCCCAGGGAATCGATGTACTTGTAGTACTTCCAGCGGATTATACTGCTCTGGGAAATGTACTGAAAGAAGCAAAGGATGCAGGTGTTAAAGTTGTTAATGCGGATTCAAAAGTTGATGCTGCTGATCAGGAATTGGTTGATTGCTTTGTAACAGCTGATGCATATAAAGGTGGTTATACAGCTGGCGAATATCTTGCTGATGTACTTCCTGAGAATGCGACTATTGGAACATTGAATTACTCTCAGCTGTCTGTAATAGCAGATCGTTTTGTTGGCATGGCTGATGCATTTGCAGCTAAAGGACGTACAGATATCAAGGTAATTGAAAAGGATTGCACAGATCTTTCAGCCATAGCTACATATACAGAAGATATGCTTATCAGCAATCCTGAAATCGTAGGATTCCTTTGCTTGAACGATAATACTGCATTGACTTGCTATGGAACTTGCAAGCAGATGAATATGCCAGATGAAATAGTAATTGGCTTTGATGGCTCACCAGCCGGCAAACAGTCCATATCTGCAGGTGAAATGACAGGAACTATGGTTTATTCACCAGTTGACCTGGCAAAATCATCTGAAAAAGCTGCTGTTGCTCTTGCAAAAGGAGAAACAGTTGAAAAAGAAACAACAGTTGATATGTATATGATCAACAAGGATAACTTGAGTCAATATAGTCTGGACGAATGGAACTAATTAAAAAGTAATTGTCTTATAAAGCAGAGTTCAAGGCTCGGGAATATTGAGCTCTGCTTTTCTTCAAATCAGGAGGTTGTTATGGCTGAATATTTGCTGGAAATGAAGAATATCCATAAGCACTTTCCGGGTGTTTATGCATTGCGAGGAGTCAATTTGGATCTCAAAAGTGGTGAGGTCGTAGCACTAGTAGGAGAAAATGGTGCTGGGAAATCAACTACAATCAATATTTTGGGTGGCATCTACTCGAAGGATGATGGAACCATTCTGATTGATGGAG
>CALEMD010000348.1 GCA_937902945.1 uncultured Erysipelotrichaceae bacterium
GCCGCTAAAGCCGCTACCCCCCCTGCACTCAATGCCCGTCTATGCTTGATCCCATGCCAGAAAACCGTCACGCATCCGCCGATATACGAAATCAGTGCCGGCAGACCGAATACCGACAGATACTCCACAAACTCATTATGCACCCGGTTTTCAAACTCATAATTATCTATCAGAAGCTGATTGCCATATCCTTCAATTCCAAATCCAAAGATCCAGGATATCGGTCTTTGTTTCATATACCCAAATACTGTTTTCAAAAGAAAAACTCTGCTCGATCCAATATTCTGAGGTATATCTTCAGCAGGTGCTGTAAATAAGGTGATGACATCTCTGATAAGACCCGTGATATTGCTGATCACATGTCCGCCGACAAACTCAAGTCCTATAAACAGCAGAAATAGTACTGATACTGCAATGCCCAATCTGCATCGGTTCTCCTTAGAAACAGAAAATGCGCCTATGCATATAAGTCCAATGATCACTGCCAGAAATGCACCTAAAGTATCATTCAAAACCAGCATCGTCATATTCAGCATAAAACTGATTGCATAGCCTGCTATCCTTCTGCTATTCTCTTCTTTCAGAAACAGTACTGCACACAGCAGAATGGTCACAGTCAGGACATACGCAAAATGATTGGAATTATTGTATGCACTGTTCGTCTGTGAAATGATCTCAAAAATACCTAAATCTTCTGTATAGAAACCAATAATCGATATGAACGATAGTACCGATGTTACAGCAATGATCGTATGTATCACTGCCATGCGCCGCTTTTCAGCCGAAACACAGGAGCAGCATATAAACAGGAAAATATAGTAAAAGTATGAAAACATGCTTTCGTTCATATACGTATAGTAATTGCCTGTATACTCACCCCTTAATGAATATGCGTCAAATCCATTATATGCAGAGGATATCAGTATCCAGATACCAAGCAGAATGAATAGTGCTGAAGCTGCACGCACATGAAAACCGTGTTTCATAACATAAATAATCAGACCAATGCTTCCAATCACAGTGCCAATGGGCGCAATGTATTTCATCAGCTGAAAGGACACACTCATATATGCAGCGGCACTTTCAGGCTGAATGATTAACAGTGCACATGCCGTAACAGCAGGCAGCATTGCAAAGAGCATTGCCGGTGCAGCTAACAGAGCATCCAGCAAAGAACTGTCAAATTGTTCCAAGAATTCTTTCAGAGACTTTGCATGCAATGCAGCATTCATCTGTTGCAGTATCTGTTTCATTGTTTTCCCCATTTCAATTAACAAGAAGAGCTCTGCCAAGAAAGAATCCTTCTTTCAAGAACATAGCTCTTCATCGTATCATTCACTTAATCCACTCTTCTTGAACTCAATTCTTATCAGCGGTATTCACAACCGTATAGCCGCTGTCCTTCGCTTCACACGAAGTCGGGTACAGGTCCATATGAGCTGAAACATTGGTATATCCGCTGTATGATCCATAGCCCTCAGGTGCGGTTGCATTGCCTCCATACGGAACCCATTCAACTTTCACTGTGCTGCCCTTGCAGTCAAGGAACGTTACCACAAACTGCTCTGGTGCTGATTCCTGTTTTGTTTCATTCTGTTCTTCTGCCAAATAGAAGATAGTCTGCATAATTGTATTGTCTCATAGACAAATGTTATGGTGTGCTTGCCTACGCCAAGAGACTGAAGATAAAATGGTTCCATTGTCAGCACAGTGCTTCCTGAAGCTAACGATACTGCCGATGCTACCTGATACGTAATTCCCAAAATGCTTACAGGAACTGCTGAGAATTTCAACTGTTCAGCTACAGTATTATTTGCAGCAACTATTCTATTATCCACAATAATCGTCGTCAGTCCTGTTATTGGCAGTGAGCAATCTGAAGATACTGCGCCATTCATACTGTAAATGGTTTCGTTAAGATCAGCGCTTGTTACTTGAGTCACACTACCAGTTCCTGTTTGTTTAACGGTTTCTTCCGCCGGAACTGTTACAGTTGCCTCTTCCGCATTAGTGCCGGAATAGATATCATCGCCAGAAAAACTCCCGTCGATGGTTATTGTGCCTGTATCCGCAATAGCAGGCAGAGCAGCATTGCCATTGCTATCTGTAGTCAATGAATACTCCTTGCGATTCATCACAATCCATATTTCTTTGCCAGGAATAGGTTCTCCGCTGAGCGTTTTCAAGGACACCGAATATGTAGTCGTATCAATCATCAGTACTGTAGGAATTTTTTCCTCATTATTTTGTTTTGAAATCAGCGTATATTCTATTTGCTGATTATCTGCAGCGGCACGGTCAAAATTTTCTGCATATGCAGCCGAACCTGTCATCAATGACAATGCTGTAAGCACAATAACTGCACTTTTCATATTTCAGTCCCCTTTTATGTTTACTTAATAAGTATATCATTCAAATGCAGCTGACACGAAGCAATCCATGAAAAAATGCTGAAAACGATCTTTTTGATACGCTTTCACATGTTATAATTGTTCAGCATACCCAATGGAGAAGTACCCAAGCGGCTGAAGGGACTGGTTTCGAAAACCAGCAGACGTGAAAGCGTGCGAGGGTTCGAACCCCTCCTTCTCCGCCATATGCAAATTGCCTGCAGAACATGCAGGTTTTCTTTTACAGAAATTTCTTTTTTCTGAAATACAGTATCAGCAGTATGGTAATCACTGCGGCAATGCCAATGATCATCGGGTATGAAAAGGTCCAATGCAGTTCAGGCATATACTCAAAATTCATTCCGTACCATCCTGTCAACAGTGTCAGCGGCGCAAATACGGCCGTGACAACTGTCAGTACTTTCATGACCTTGTTCAGATTGATATCAATCTGTGCCTGGTATATTTCTCTTGTCTCCTTGGTAAATGCCGTCAGTGATCTTTCCTGAAG
>CALEMD010000349.1 GCA_937902945.1 uncultured Erysipelotrichaceae bacterium
GCAGGTGATTCTAGAATGCGAGCTCTTTCCCTTTATGGTGATCTCCCCAATGCAGAAGTTGATTATGTTACCTCTTTAAATTTAATGAAAATTGATGTTTCTGCGGCAGATGAAAGAGATGATGGCAAGACTCTTGTTGATCTGCTGAATGAAACTGACAGGGGACATATCTATCTGCTGTTTGGAATAAATGAGATACGAAATAAGAACTTTGATTATTTTATTGAAAAGTATCAGGAGATAGTAACGATTATTCTGACAAAGAATCCGGAAACAGATATTTATATTATTCTGGCGTGGCACCCGAGAAAAATCAGCGGGCTCACTGATGAACAGCTGAATATACAGCTTCAGGATCTAAATAGCCGGCTGAGCACTTTGGCAGCTGATAATCATGTGTACTATCTGGTGCCTGACTATGCGCTGACTGATGAAAACGGAATTATTAAAGACGATTATGTGGCCGACGGACTGCATTTAGGACCCGCCGGGACGCGTGCTTTTGAAGATTTTATTGCAACCCATGTTGTGAGAGAGGAACAGTATGTTAAAAAAGTTTGTGAGTAGTATACTGGCAATTGCAATGCTGGCAGGCTGCAGCAATGCAGCATCTTCAGCATCTGCAGAAGAATTGGATCCTGCTAAGACGGCAGCATCTCTTGTGGATGAATTGAAACTGAATGACACGGTCAGTCTGATTGAGGAAAGCCGTATTGTAATGGGACTGTTTTTCTTTGATAAAGATATTATAACGGAAAGCAGTGTATATATTGCTGACAGCTCCTCTGCAGACATTGTCGGAGTATTTAAGACAACGGATGCAGATTCATGCAAAACATCCATTCAGGAATATCTGGACACTCAGAAAATTCAGATGCAGAATTACTATCCTGATGAAGTCTTTAAAATTGACAATGCATATTTGAAGGACAATGGCTCAGTCGTTATACTGATTGTCTGCAATGACATTGAAAAAGCTAAGAAATCAGCAAATAAGATTCTTGGAATTGATTAAGAGCCGCGGAAAGAGGGATATTTCATGATAGAACGATACAGCCGCAAACAGATGCGGGACATCTGGAGTGATGATTCAAAATACAAAGCATGGCTGCAGGTGGAAATCCTTGCCGATGAAGCCTGGTGCAGACTTGGTCAGATTCCAGAAGATGATATGCAGAAAATCAGAGATAATGCCTCTTTTGATATAAACAGAATTCAGGAAATAGAACTATCAACAAGACATGATGTGATTGCATTTACCAGAGCAGTTTCGGAAACCCTTGGCCCCGAAAAAAAATGGATACATTATGGGCTTACAAGCACCGATGTTGTTGATACGGCAAATGGTGTTCTGTTTAAAAAAGCAAATGAAATACTTCGCAGTGACATTGAGCATTTCAAAAAGACACTTGCAGAAAAGGCACTTCAATACAAAGATACTATCATGATGGGAAGAACGCATGGCGTGCATGCTGAAATAACTACTTTCGGCATGAAGTATGCCCTGTGGTACGAAATCATGGAAAGGAATATCAAAAGATTCAATGATGCGGCTGCACTTGTTGAGGCTGGTAAAATATCCGGAGCAGTCGGAACATTCGCAAATATTTCGCCAGACGTACAGGATTATGTATGTGAGAAGCTCGGACTCGAATCCAGCAAGATCAGCACGCAGGTACTTCAAAGAGACCGTCATGCCCAGTATTTCAGCACATTGGCAT
The DNA here is from genome assembly GCA_937902945.1 of uncultured Erysipelotrichaceae bacterium. GTDB lineage: Bacteria > Bacillota_I > Bacilli_A > Erysipelotrichales > Erysipelotrichaceae > Bulleidia. The sequence goes on from CALEMD010000349.1 coordinate 1,722, forward strand.
TGATAGCAGCAACTCTTGAACAGATAGCTGTTGAAATACGTCTCTTGCAGCAGACGGAAATACGTGAAGTAGAAGAATGCTTCCATGCTGGGCAGAAGGGAAGCAGTGCTATGCCGCATAAGAGAAATCCGATAGGATGCGAGAATATATGCGGATGTGCACGGGTTCTAAGAGGCTATATGATTTCCAGCTATGAAGATGTAACCCTTTGGCATGAAAGAGATATATCTCATTCAAGCGCTGAAAGAATTATAGCGCCAGATGCAACAGAGCTGCTTGACTACATGCTGAATCGATTCGATAAAATCATCAGTGAACTGACAGTCTTTCCTGAAACTATGGAAAAGAATATCTGGCTTACTGACGGAGTGATATTCTCACAGCGATTCATCCTTAAACTTGTAGATAAAGGATGGACGCGTGAAAAAGCATATGATGCTGTGCAGCCGCAGGCAATACAGGCATGGCAGAATCATGAAAGCTTTAAGAAGAAAATGGAGAATGATCCAGAAATATCCGCCTTGCTGAGTACTGAAGAAATTGATTCCTGCTTTGATCCATATTACGAAGTACGGAATGTTGATACAGTATTCAGAAGAGTCGGACTGATCAAATAATAAAACTGCAGGAACCCTTCTTCCATGAAGGATTCCTGCAGTTTATTCATCATCGTCCATAGGACAGATACTGTTCTCATAGGCATCATTGTCTATCATTGCCTGATCTTCGCCCGTCAGTATATGCTGTGTTTCATGCGGGCTGATACCTGATTCGATAGCCTGTATGACTTTTTCTATATTCATGGGATCAACGGCATTGTAACTGCCTCTGTCATTGCAGACTGATTTTCCAGTCATGTGGAATTGATGGATCCCGGAAGTCTGAAGAATACTGACAATATTGGAAGCATTGATGCCCCCTCCAGGCAGCAGTTCTATACGGTTTCCATACTTGATATTCATACTCTTGAGAAATCCTGTGTCTATATTTGGATATGTACTGTGACCACTGGTAAGTATCCTGTCCGCATGTTGCTTAACAAGTGTCTCTAGTGCTGCTTCGGGATCAGGAGTTTCATCAAATGCCTTATGGAAAACTGCTTCTTTGCCATAGGAATGAATCAGCTGAATCATTCTATGCGTCAGATCTTCATCTATTTGTGCATTCTCTTTCAGAAAGCCGAATACGATGCCGTCAGCGCCATTCTTGAGAAACAGTTCAGCATCTAGAAACATTGCAGAAATGTCTTCCTTCTTATAGCAGAAGCCTGCCGTACGAGGACGAACCATGCACAGAATTTTCATGCCAGGCAGCTTTCTTGCTTCTAGAAATGTACTGAAAGTAGGAGTTAGACCTCCTAATTCAAGAGCACTGTTCAATTCAATTCTATCAATAGGCTGTGCGGCTGCATTCAGACAGTCAGAAAGAGTTCCACAGCAGATTTCAATTTTTATGCCACGAATCATAGCAGTATCCTCCTGACGTTATTCTAGCATATGAAAACCCGGATTTCTCCGGGTTAATGTTCGAGGATCGTGTAAACTGATTGCGGAATAAGTAAGATCCTTCTTGAAAGACGAAAGCG
>CALEMD010000350.1 GCA_937902945.1 uncultured Erysipelotrichaceae bacterium
CCCGATGGCGCTCAGATAGGCCGCTCGACTCTCTGGAGTTGATACCAATTGGTTCAGACTGCCGATGCTGCACCAGTAGAAGCCTTCTCCAATGCCATAGATCACAGCCACAATATAGATCAGCCATGGTTCTTCAGCGAATCTGCTGTTGAAGTACAGTACGGCTGCCAGCTGGATCGCTAAAAAGCATAAGCCAATGCTCAGGGTATGCGAAAAACGATATCGATCTGCTATTTTACCGGCTAAGGTAAAGAACGGCGGAAACATTGCTATCCGGATGGCAGTATACAGAGCCATCATAACAAGTGAGCCAGTATAGACATAAAGATAAACATTCAGAAATACAGAAGCCATCACGCTGCACAGATTGTATATGCAGTTGATGGCTGTCATTTTGTATTCGTCGCTGGTAAGATGATTCATTTAGTCATCAACGTCAGAGGCATTGGCTGCTGAAAAAGCTCTGACATCGATCACTCCATGCTGGCCCACCGCAAGAATCTCACTGACCGGAATATCCGGTGTCAGCAAGGTTGTCAGCAGCATCGGGAAATTCATGCCGGCAATGATATGCACCTTCTCTTTTGCCTGAAAATACTGAAAGGCTGTATTGCATGGCGATCCGCCAAGCATATCCGCAAAAACAAACAATTCATCACAGTCACTGAGCTTTTTTTCAGCTTCCTGCAGTTTCACTGCAAAGCTTTCCGGCCCATCTGTCTTCTCTAAACAGCAGGCTTCAAGATGCTCTACTTCTCCTGCGATCATTTTCACTGATTCCTTCAGTTCTTTAGCAAAAAAACCATGACTTACTAAAAGATATCCTCTCATATTATTTCTCTCTCCTGTGTTTTCTTTATCTTACATTTCTTTTGCAGTATTGGAAAGCGGTTTCTTTTAATATTTTTTTGTTCAAACAATTTCAGATATTTCTTGTAGACTTATTTTATTTTGGAGTATATTGGAGTCAGCAGAAAGCTTCATACAGTACATTTAAAGGAGAAAATAGCATGATAGTAAGAGTACGTATTGATGAAAGATTGATTCATGGTCAGGTTGCATCTTATTGGACAAGATTTCTGAATATCACCAGGATCATGGTGATTGATGATCTGGCTGCCGGCAATGACATTCAGAAGACGGCATTGAAAATGGCATGCCCAGCTGGTGTTTCCCTGTCCGTTCTGACCGTTGAAAAGGCATGTGCACGCCTGACCGACCCAAATGAGCATCGTTATGACAAGGACCGTGTCTTAGTTATCTTCAAAGGAACTGATACCCTGCGCAAAGCAGTGGATAACGGGTTCCCTGTCACTGAAGTGAACGTAGGCAATATTGCCGGAAAGTTCGGTACTGTGCAGGTCAAGACTAGTGTCGCTGTTACCCAGCAGGATGCGGATAATATTCATTATCTCAGCGAACAGAAGGGCATCAAGGTTTATGGCCAGATGGTCCCAAGTGATGAATCCTATGATTTCATCGAAGCAATGAAGAAAGTAAATAGATAAAAAAAGCCGGCAGTTCAATGAACTGTCTGCTTTTTCTTGCCTTCTTTTTTCTTCTCACGTCTCTCCTGTTTCTTTTGATCAATGATCTTCAGACAGCCATTGGAGACACGATACTCTTTGCCATTCAATGGCGTAATGCGCTTGAAAGCAAAGGGAAGGAAGCGAATTTCCTTAATGTATGAGATTGTTTTATAATTTACCCGATCTCCGGCAAGCAGGAAAGCTTCATCGTCATAATGCATGCGGTATTTCTTGTTTGTCAGAAGTGTCTGACCAATGAAGAGGAAGAAAGTCACAACACCGATAGCAGAAGTTGTATAATCTGCCGCGAAATATCCATAGACTGCAAAAGAGATGCCAGCAGCAGCAAATATGATATAGATTGCTTTCAATCCCTTGCTGTAGTCATAGCATTCATAGTTCTTTCGCTTCAATTCCATCTGCAGTGCATTATTATATTCTTTGTATTCCTTTATGTTAGCCCACAGAAGCAGAATGCCTACAGCATAGCTGAAGACAGTCAAAAACAGATCTCCACCATTCATTTTGTTAGCCCTCGTGTGAAAAATTATAGCACACTTTATGACAGTTCAATATTGCAAGGAGGCACACATGGAAAAAATTGTTCATACAATAAAAATCGAAGATCTTCCTCAGGACCGCATGATTCTGAAGCGCATATATATCAAACCTTATACTGCTATCTATACGATCTTGGCAGCCGGTGCAGCCTTGCTGATCTTCCGTACACAGGTTTGGTTCTTAGGCATCATTCTGGTTGCTCTTTCATTATTTGCACTGTTCTTTGTGAATAATCATCTGCAGCTGGAGATCTGCGATGACTATGCCGTTCTGTATTCCGACTTCACCCCAGACCAATGCCAGGTGTTTCATTGGAATGAAGTCATTGAATGGGGCATCAAGCATGAGGCCGGCGGTGATTTTCTCAGTGTCCGGCTCAAAGACGGCGATCTGATCCACACAGCCGTCAATAACAGCGGCACGGTCTATCGAGCACTGAACCATCAGATGCCGAAGCAGGAATCCAGCTATCGCCTGCATGAAAGAATCAATGAAAAAAGAAATGCGCCAAGCAAGTTCAAATGGCCTTGGCAGAGGAAAAAGAAATGAGTGAAAAAGAAGAGATCCGCGATCTGTTCCTGCGCTATGGCATTGAAATGCCGCGACGGTTCAGACGAAATGAAAAAGATGCATTCTGCAATGCTGCTGGCAAAGAATTTCAGAAGAACGGCTATCCCGTCAAAGCTATCGCCGGTACATATAAAGTCAGAGCTGTGGATGTCGCAGCCAATGATCTAAAAAAAGCTGAAAATATCATCATCGCCAACTATGACACACCGATGCACAACTTCGGCAATCCCTTTTCCTATTATCCATTGAATGGACCAAGCTCTGTAAAAGCGTCCACGCTGCCATACTATACACCGCAGATCATCTGTATGCTCGTAGCTGTCTTTTTCATGATTGCCTATGTCGGAAAGATCGATTTTTCCGCACGTCCTCTCTTCTCAGTGATTGTGACAGCGGCTGTCTTTGCCTGCTGCATCTTAGGGTATATTCTCTCAACTGCATTTGGCAACAAATGCAATATGAACCGCAACACTTCCGGCTGCGTCGG
>CALEMD010000351.1 GCA_937902945.1 uncultured Erysipelotrichaceae bacterium
GATCTTGATGCAATCAGATCCGCCCCTGTATGCAGAAAATCATGCACCAGCACCTGGGACACCTGAACCGGAGCCTGTACAGCAATGCAGCGGATCTGCTGCATTGCTTCTTCCATCATATCCAGAGGTATCTCTTTGGATGTAATGACCGGCAGAACCCGGAATTCTGCATTTTCAATGCGCACAGTAGACGTCAGTATCCGTATTGGGCGTATGCATTCCTGAGCCGCATAGTTTTTTCCTCTTTCACATGTATATCCCTTGATATCCAGCAGTTTTCCTTCATTCATAGTTACCGTGATGCGGCATCCCATTGGACAGTTGACGCATACAAGTTCTTTTGTCTCCATGTCAGTGCTTCTCCTTTACTTCAATAATCAGATTATCTTCGAGATGACTCAGCTGATCCCTGGTAAGCAGTATTCTTTCCATTTCCGAAGGCATCAGTTTTTTCTTGGTTATGCTGCGCAGCACTCTGTCTTTGCATCTGACGGTTATCACTCCTTCATCCATCGGGTTCCTGACGCGGAAGAAGAATTCAACGTTATTCCGCATATCATCAGTATGAATAAGACCTGGCACAGCATAGCCGATTCCTTCTCCCGCTTCTGTCTGCACAGTTCTGCCAGAAGAGGATTCATGATTCAGATACCTGGCTGCTCCTTCTGCCGCCCGACCTGCTTCCAGTGTTACAAAATCTACCAGATCATGTACATGCAGACCATTTCCGCAGGCAAAGATTCCTTTCACACTAGTCATATAGTTATCATCTACAATCGGTCCTCTCGTTCTTGGATTCATCTGTATGCCAGCATCATCAGCCAGATGATTTTCCGGTATCAGACCGACTGAGAGCAGCAGTGTATCTATATCAAAATACATCTCTGATCCCCTAATCGGCTTGCGATCAGGTCCAACCTTCGATACTTCAATCCGTTCCAGACGATCATGTCCATAAATACGGGTTACAGTATGACTCAGATACAGGGGAATATTGAAGTCGTCAAGACACTGCTTGATATTTCTTGGCAGACCATTGGAATATGGCATCAGTTCGGCTACTCCATATACCTTTGCGCCTTCCAGTGTCATTCTCCTAGCCATAATCAGACCGATATCTCCTGAGCCAAGAATAAATACCTTCTTTCCTACCAGATACCCGTCAATATTCAGGTAGCGCTGTGCCTGTCCGGCTGTATAGATGCCAGAAGGACGCTCGCCTGGTATTTCCACTGCTCCTCTGCTTCTTTCATAGCATCCGACCGCAAGTATGACGGCATCAGCAGAAATAGTCACGTATCCTTCAGATGGATTTACATATTCAATGGTTCGATCAGCATGAAGCTCGGTAACCATGGTATTCAGTTTAATTTCAACATCCAGCTGTGCTGCCATATCGATAAAGCGCTCTGCATATGCAGGTCCGGACAGCTGTTCCTTGAATGTCTGCAGTCCAAAGCCATTATGAATGCACTGCTGCAGAATGCCTCCCGCTTCACCATCTTTCTCAATGACAAGAATATCCTGTATTCCTTTTTTCTTCAGCGTAACAGCTGCCGAAAGACCGGCACTGCCGCCTCCTATGATAACTGCCTGATAGTTTCTCATCTCAGCGGTTCTCCTTTTCAATAATCTCAGATTTCTTTGAATCCAGTACAACCTCCATTGGCGTGATATGCAGCTCTCTTGCCAGTATTTCTACAACTCTTGGTTCGCAGAAACCTCCCTGGCATCTTCCCATGCCAGGACGCACACGCTTCTTGACACCCTTTACGCTGCGGGCTCCGCATACAGCACGGATGCAGTCTATGATCTCCCCTTCAGATATCTGTTCACAGCGGCAGATGATTCTGCCATAAGCAGGATTCTTTCTGATCATTTCCTGTCTTTCTTCATTATTCAGATCTTTCATGACAACCGGAGCAGGACGAGTCATCACTGCCTCCGGATTCTCCTCCAGTATCAGCCTATCCTTAAGAATCTCATCGATAATATAGCGGGATATGCCTGGAGCACTTGCCAGACCTGGCGACTCAATGCTGGCCGCATTGATGAATCCCGGTGCATCAGCTGCTTCTTCAATTATGAAATCACTGCTGGAACTTGATGGCCGCAGGCCGGCAAATGTGCGGATCACCTTGTTCATCGGTACACTCTTCATCGTTCTATTGATATTGTCACGGACATAATCAAGTCCCTGGAATGTATCGCCGGTGTCTATTGTTCCGGAAACATAGTCTGAGTTCGGTCCAAGCAATGTATTTCCATAGACTGTAGGAACTGCCAGTACTCCTTTTCCCTTGGAAGAGGGAACTGGGAATACGACATGATGAACAAAGTCAGCACTCTGATCAATAACAAAGTATTCGCCTTTTCTCGGCGTAATATGGAAATTCGGTTTTCCCACCATGCTGTAAATATGTTCTGCACCGATCCCGGAAGCGTTGATAACGATCCTGGTTTCCATATCCTGATTGTCAGTGATGACAGTATACCCATCGGCAGTACGTTTGATATCCCTGCATTCGGTATTCAAAAACAGATCCGTTCTATTGTTCACTGCCACCTGTGCACAGGCAATGGCCACTTCCCATGGATAGATGATTGCGGTTGTCGGGAAACTGAGCACACGGGTAATGGATTCGTTCAGATTCGGTTCCTCTTTGCGTGCCTCTTCACCGCTGAGAAATGCATATGGAATACCGCGTCTTTCTGCCCGGGCCGCAAGAACATACTGATGTGCTTCTTCCTCTTCATCAACTGCCGCCACATAGGCTCCGATAACCTTGTAGGCACAGTGCAGATCTTTGCAGATGGATGGATACAGCTTTGCACCTGCCACATTCATTTTCGCTTTCATCGTATTGTCCTCAGGATCATACCCTGTATGAACAATCGCAGAATTCGCCATGGTTGCCCCATCTGCTATATCATTTTCCTTGTCAATCAAAGCAACCTTCAGTCTGTAGCGTGACAAGTCTCTAGCCAGCATTGTGCCGACAATTCCTGCACCGATAATCACAACATCATACATACGTTTCCCTTCCCGGCAAAAAGAGGCCAAAAGAATAAATACTTTATTCTTCCGGCCTCTTTATCTCTGCCTCATATTAACTTTTCTAAGCCTATTCTAAGTTGTATGCCGCTTTAAATCAACAGCAAATTCTTTTCACTGCATCATTTCTTCCTGTACCAGAGAGCTGTCTGACTGCAGGACACAGCCTCTAAACCGCTTGCCAGTGCATGCTGAATCTGTTCTTCTCTGCTGATCAGCCCGCCGCCGATCAATGCTGTATCTGTCTGTTTCTGAATTTCGGGTATGATATCTGTCGCAATTGCCGGCAGAATTTCCAGATAATCCGGATGAATCTCATTGACCAGTTCAATACCCTTGTCCACAGATCTTGAATCAATCAGAAACATCCGCAGAACTGCTGTGCGGTGATTCTTCTTGGCCGTATAGACTATTCTGCCTCTTGTTGATATGACCCCATCTGCCTTCAATGCCTGACACAGGTATTCACAGCCCTGCTCATCATCGGAAAGACCGCCCACCATATCCAGATGAACAATGATCTTCTTTCCTGCCGCATGTCCCTTTTGAATGAGTGAGGAAACAAGCGATACATGCATATTCATCAGAAAACAGACTTCCTGTTCACTGCGCAGAAACTTTTCAAATACCCCTGCATCTGATATAGCAGGAATAATGCCTTTCAGTCTTACCATGCTGTCTCCTAGCCTTCAAGCTGCCGGTGAACTCTGCGAGGATGCTTCTGTCTGTATAAGGTCGAAGTAAAGGGTCTCGGCATTCCATGTTCCTTTATCAGGTGTGCATGCAGCTTTAGCCGTATCAATCGCCGTCTGGGCATCCGTATTCTCATTCTGAGATGATGAGGTCGAAGAGGAAGGTGTTGGCTGCTGCTTCGGGTCACACGTACCGGCTGTGGCATTCCATTGCATGCCATCCTGCGCATTGCACGCATCGATCACTGCCTGCTGTTCTGCAGCAGCTTGAGCTGCATCTGCGGCTTCCTTCGTATCGTAGCAGGATGATCCATACCAGTATTTTGATGCGGCCTTGCATCCTGCTTCTGTAGATGTATCCGGTGCACTGCTGACAGAAGGCACAGCCGTCGGTGTCGCAGTTGGTTCAGAAGTTGGCGTTGGAGTCGGTGCTATCCATGTGCATCCAGTATACGGATCTCCTTCATACCCGGCATTGCAGACACAGGTGCCATCCCCTGCGTCATATGCTTCTGTACCGCATACAGCCGGGGCAAATGTTGCATTGCTCAATGGATTTGTCTGAATCAATCCATCCGGAACTCCGATGACTGTCGGAATAGATGCTAAAGGCTTAGGACGATCATCTTCTGTTATATAAGCATGTGTGCGGATGTACTCAAACAATGCATGCAATCCCTTCTGTGAAAGATGCAGACCATCAGATTCCATATATCCTTCTTTTGAATATCCCGAAGAACTGTCCTTCAATGCTTCGGCAGAATTGAGATATTTCCATCCATTGTCTTCACACATCTTTGCCAATGCCTTGTTATATGCATCGATCTGTGTCATGGTGACATTTGTATAGGATCTTGTTTTTGAAACCGAAGGAATCGAATTCACAATAATATCAACGGATGGGTATGCTTCCACTATGGCATCTACCTGCTTCACATAGGATTCTATAAATGCGGATGCATCCGTGCTGCTTCCAGAAAGATTATTTGTTCCAAAAGTAATGATGACCCTTTCCGGCTGCAGTATCTTTACTGCTTCCGGCATCGTAAACAAGCCAGTGCTGAATTCCATACAGGCAAGGGACTTGATTGCCCCCACTCCCATGCCGACAACACCGATTGTATTGTTTTTTGTTGTAAAGGCTGAACCATCCGTATCAGACACCTTCAGAAAGCGGGCTGTATTGGAATCTCCAAGGAACAGAGTTGAGTCTATATATTCTGAACCGGCATCTTCTGTCTCTTCCAGTACTGTTCCATTGTATTCATCTTTATTTATGATTCCGGCAGATGCATTATAGTCAGGATCTATATCTGTCCCTGCAGTCGGCGCCGGCGCAGACGAATGACTGCCGGCAAAATAAACCGCCAGACCAATCACCAGAGCAATGGTTAAAACAGCTGCTGTGATGATGACTGCGGCACCTTTGCTTTTGAGTTTATACTTTTTGCCTTTGATTTTTATTGTCATGTGCTGTCTTTAGTTTACACCAAGAACATTCTACTTCCAAATTCCGAGAGTATTTTCCTTCTATCTGCTGGCATTCAAAAATCATCATGATTATGGCAATTGCAGCATTTGCCTTTTTTTGTTTCCGTTTTCTCTTTGTTGTGATATCATAGTCATGCGTCAAATTCCAACGCGAATCAGCCCTTTGCAAGAATACCCAAGAGGCTGAAGGGGCAGGCTTGGAAAGCTTGTAGACCTGTAACAGGGTGCCTGGGTTCGAATCCCAGTTCTTGCGCCACGGGAAATGAAAGCCGCAGATCCATTCGATCAGCGGCTTTTTTCATGGCTGCAGGCTTTCTATAAACCATTTGTCTTTCTCCAGAAACAGATTTCTGCGGCTTCCGCAGATCATGCATACATAGCGTATTCCGCATCCTCCAACCTGAGATGCTCGGTGTTCTGTGCTGAGGACTTTATCAACTTTATACTTCATGCCATTATCCCAGCATACATACATAGGGATCATCTGCCCAGACTTGCGATGCATGAGTACAACGTCTACATATCTCTTATACAGTTCCATCAATCATCTTCCTCCCCTGAAAGTATCCAATTGGATGCACAGTATGTTCTTCCTTCGGATTGAACTCCGTCAATGGACGGTCAATCATCGTGCAGCATCTGCGAATGGAGTAGTAGCCGTATTTATGACGTATTTCATCCATTGCCAGATCTGCTTTTCTTGCTTTTTCTCTCTGTGTCTCATCGGTAAATATAGACATCTGGCGGGTCGCAGAAAATGGCCGCAGTCCAAATACAGATACACCGGCCGCCCGCATCGGTACAGAAAAGTCATAGCGCTCTCTGATCAGCATCATGGCTGTTTTCATGATTTCCTGTGATAGAGAGGTTTTCTGCGGCATCTTGAACTGACACTGCATCCAGTCAAGACCGCTGCTGCGCATGCATACACCTACTGTATCGCCTTCCATTCCGCAGTCGCGGAGCCTGGAGGCAATGCATTCGCACAGAACCCAGAAAACAGGTTCCAATTCTTCCGCACTGTTTACATCGTGGATCATTGTCATGCTGTTGCCTACTGATTTGACAGCAGTGCGTGAGCTAGCGGCAGATACCTCGCTTCTGTCTTCACCATTGGCAAACTGCCATATAACTTCCCCTGCCGCCCCCATTGCCTGCTTCAGATAGTGAAGCGGATACTGGGCAAGCTCTCCTATGGTATCAATGCCTCGCGCCTTCAGCTTGCGCTTTGTCGCCGGTCCTACAAACAGCAGATCTTCAGCCGGATGCGGCCAGACAATCTGCTTGTAATTCTCTCTGGTAATCAATGTCAGCCCACTCGGCTTAATCAGATCGCTGCCGAATTTAGCAAATACCTTGTTATAAGAGATGCCAATAGAAACTGTCAGTCCTACTTCCTCTAGAATGCGCTGCTGAATACGATCAGCCAGTGCCAGAGGATCACTGTACAGATTGCGGCAGTGTGTGCAATCCAGCCATGATTCATCCAGTCCAAATGGCTCAATATCGTCAGAATACTCACGGCATATATCCTTCACCTGTTCGGTATAATAAATATAGTCATCATATGACGGCGGAATGATCAGCAGTTCTGGGCAGGCATCATACGCTTCTCTAAGACTTTCGCCAGTTAAAACGCCTGCTTTTTTTGCCAGATCATTCTTGGCCAGAATAATCCCATGCCTGGCTTCCTCATGCCCGCCAACCGCCATTGGGATCTGCCGCAGAGCCGGATATTTCATCTCTTCAATCTGGGCATAGCAGTGATTTATATCAATGTGAAGAATTGTTCTGTCTTCCATAATTTCCCTCTTACAGCTTCATTATAGAAATTTATGTTGCGTATTTCAATCGTTTCCGCAACATTTAGTTTGAATGCTTTACCTTTTGTTGCGCAGAATATATACTGTAATTGGTAAAAACATATGGAACTGAAAGAACTGATCAGAGAATACCAGGAGAAAACAGGATGCAGCGACAGTGAACTGGCCCGCCGCACAGGTGTTACCCGTTCTACTGTAACCAGATGGCGCAGCGGTGAAATCCGCAAGGCCTCCAGTGATACCCTGGATCAGCTGAGCGTGCTGATGGGATATAACATTGAACCTCTTCTGCAGGGCAAGGAGATTTCCATCTTTCTGCCGATTCTTGGCTATGTCAAAGCCGGTTACGACCTGTTTGCACAGGAAAACCACCTTGGTGAAGAAGAGGTCTCACTGCAGGAACGCCGGCAGGGAGACTATTATCTGAAAGTATCCGGAGATTCCATGAAGGGTGACGGCATTATGAATGGCTCTCTGGTTCTTGTGCAGCAGTGCTCTGAGGTAGAGAGCGGAACCATTGCTGTTGTCATGATCGGCTCTGAAGTCACCGTAAAAAAAGTAATCTATAAAAATAAGATGATGATTCTAGAAGCCGCCAATCCGGATGTACAGAATCGTTATTATACTGCTCAGGAAGTAAAGGAACTTCCGGTTTCCGTAATCGGCAGAGTCCTTTCCTGCAAAACGGTATTCTAAGAAAGAGGAACCCATGGAAAATTATATTGATCTGCACATGCACAGCCGCTTCAGTGACGACGGAGAATATGAACCTGCAGTTCTTGCAAAGATGTGCAGCGAGGCAGGCATACGCATCATGGCCATTGCCGATCATAACAGTGTGCAGGCTATTCCCGAAGAACTGGAAACAGCTGAAAAACTTGGCTTGAAAGCTATTCCGGCAATTGAAATAGACTGTCAGTTTCAGGATATCCCTCTTCATGTTCTAGGCTATGGCATCCGCTATCAGGAACCTGTCTTTCAGGCAATTCACGATAATATCTATAATCAGGAACTGCAGAATTCCGATGAAAAGCTTCGGCTGACAAATCAGCTTGGATTCCGCCTTTGTTCAGAAGACATGCGCAAAGTCAGCAGTGATGGAATCTATACCGGAGAGATGTTTGCCGAAATACTGCTGAACAATCCCGCATATGATGACTGTGAACTGCTTAAGCCCTATCGCAGAAATGGAACCCGCAGTGACAATCCTTATGTGAATTTCTACTGGGATTACTATGCAAAGAACAAACCGTGCTATACCCCACTCACTCTGCCTGCTATGTCTGATATCATTGCCATCATTCATGGTACTGATGGCAAAGCGGTGCTTGCTCATCCAGGCGTCAATCTATCAGACCATATGCAGGCTGAAACCATGATTCTCAATGCCGGCATCGATGGCATTGAAGCATTCAGCAGCTATCACTCCGCTGAAGAATGCCAGGATTATCTGCAGAAAGCGCAGATGAGAAATCTGTTTGTGACATGCGGCAGTGATTTTCATGGCCGTACAAAACCTTCCATCCATCTTGGCGCAGCGGGATGCACAATCGATCAGTCAATCATCGAGAACACTCTTAGAGAATATCATCTGATATGAAAAAGCGATCTCTGGCAAGATCGCTTTTTCAAGTCATATTCTTTTGAGTAGTGTCGGAAACTCGATAGGTATCTGACAGCCGAAGAGACTGGAGATATA
>CALEMD010000352.1 GCA_937902945.1 uncultured Erysipelotrichaceae bacterium
ACATGCAGCACCTATCTCACTGTCTGCATAGAAGCCGCTTCCAACAACGGGTGAATCTCCGATTCTCCCTGGTTTCTTAAGAAACAGCCCGCTGGTAGATGTTCCCGCAGCAATTTTCCCATTTTGATCAACTGCCGCAATACCAACCGTATCATGACCTTTATATGGATTCTGCGTCTGTTTCGTTTCCTGGATTTTTTCACGATATAATCTCTTTGCTCTGTCAGTCAGCATGTTTTTTCTCTCAAAACCTTCATGAGATGCAAAACGTTCTGCGCCCAATCCTGCAAGCATACAATTTGTTTCTTCACTGCTCAGTCTTCTGGCAATAGATATCGGATTTGCAAAATCATGAATACCTGCAACAGCGCCAACTCCCATCGTACTGCCGTCCATAAAACCAGCATCAAGTTCCACATCCATTTCTTCATTTGGCAATCCGCCGAATCCAACCGATTTATACCATTGGTTGTCTTCTACCATTTTTCCAGCTGTTTCTACTGCATCACAGGCATCTCCCTGTTCTGCCAAGATCTTCGAGGCCTCCTGAACACCTTCCAATGCCATTCGCCATGTTGCTGCAATCGTCCACATACTTTTTCTCCTTATTCCATTGGTTCGCGATAGAATCCGCCATAAAATTCTTCAGTCTTATATACATTGATGATGGCGTGAGGATCCACGCTCAGCATCTGATGCGCAATATCTTTTGCCTCATAAGATGAAGCTACCGTATTCAGCACATAATATGAACTGTTTGAATAACCGCCTACGCCCTGCAGGACCGTAATCCCATGGCGATAATGACTGGTATATGCCTTGACCAATTCCTCTGGTCTTTTCGTTGTAATCTGCAATGTCGAACGTTCATAGCGATGATAGAGAGATTCAATCATTTTTGTCGATATAAATTGGCATAATACAGAATATCCGACAGATTTCCAGCCAAATCTGATGCCAAATACGCAAAGAAGACTGCAGTTGAAGAGAAAAACATAATTCCAGATTCCCTTGCCGGTTTTATTGGAAATATATAATGCTATAAAGTCGGTTCCGCCGGTACTTGCATTGCCCTTCAGAGCAACTACAATACCCAGGCCATAAACAACTCCTCCAACAATAGCATTCAGAATTGGATCATCGAATACCGGCGTAAAATGACAGCAATTCAAAAAAAGCGAAAGCAGAATGACCTGAAGAGAAGAAAATATTGTGAATTTCAGTGAAATTTCTTTTAAGCAGAGAAGTGCCGCAGGAATGTTCAGCAGAACAACTATCATGCCTAGATTCAAATGAATCCCGCCTTGTTCAGCAGACATCTGTATTAGATTTGCCAGCCCTGTAAATCCACTTGGCAGAAACCCAGCCGGACGTAAGAATATTTCCAGTGCTGCCGTGATCATAAGTGCAGATAAAGTGACCATTAATGTCGTATAAAAATATCGGAACCATATCTGACGCTGCACTTTTTTTGCCAATTTCTGCATTTTCCAAGCCCCTGCAACTATATTACAGAACCTTTGAAGATCCATGTATGCTAGTTATTTCCTAGTACTAGGAAATATGTATCGTTGCTTGCTTTTGTTTCTTCTTTATAATAGGAATCGGAGAACAGCTGATATATATATGAATAATCGCAAGGAACAATTAGTCAGTATCTTAAAAAATCAAGGTGGATGGATCACTGCACGCGAACTCTCAAAGATTTTGAATGTATCAGACCGTACTATTCGTTCTGATGTCAATACAATCAACAGCAATACTGTTCAGCCTCTGATTGAATCCAGTATCCGTCAGGGATACCGTATCGAACCAGAACAGATGACATATACAGCTGTCAGTGAAAAGAACCATTCATCTATTCCGCAGACACCAAATGAGCGGAAAAGCTATATTAT
>CALEMD010000353.1 GCA_937902945.1 uncultured Erysipelotrichaceae bacterium
AGACTAACTTCCATTCAAGACCTATGTTACTGGAACTTAGTTTTGCAGTTGGCGCCGCAATGAATTAACAAAGAACCACTATATATGAAGCTTTAAAAATGTTAGAATATGAAACGGAGGGCACATGAACCGACACGAAGCCAGAGAAAAAGCGATGATCGTAGTATATCAGTATTTACTGTTTCCTCGTGACATCAATGAACTCATTGAAAATAACTTTGAGAATCATGATAAACAGGACTCATATGTTTTAGATATCATACATTCATCCATTGAGAATAAAGATAGATACGAAGGTTATATAAACCAGGTTTTAAAAGACTGGAGTTTTTCTAGATTAGGGTATATTGAACAGTCCATTCTCTTGAATGGCTGCTCGGAATTCGATCTGAAGCAGACAGAAGCCGCAGTTATTATTGACGAATCAATCCTTATGGCAAAGAAATACTGCGATCCAGAATCATATAAGCTGATTAACGGAGTTCTCGATACGCTATGACAAGAACTGCCGTACCAGTCAGCCGTCTGGTGCATTATCTGAAAGGCAGACTGGAACAGGATGCATTGCTCCACAACGTTCTAGTGCAGGGCGAGATCAGCAATTTTATCAATCATCGCTCTGGACACTGGTATTTTACGCTGAAAGATGCACAGGCAAGCATACACTGCGTGATGTTTGCAAGCAGCAACAGCAAAGTGCAATTTACGCCAGCAAATGGCAGCAAGGTAATTCTTCAAGCTGATGTAACAGTTTATGAAGCAAGCGGTCAGATGCAGCTTTTAGTAACAGGCATGCAGAAGGAAGGCATTGGCGAACTGTTTTTAAAGTATGAAGCATTGAAGAAGAAACTGTCAGAAGAAGGTATTTTCAGCGAAGAGCATAAAAAACCAATCTGCAGATATCCAATGAAAATCTGCTTGATAACAGGGAAAAATACAGCAGCTAGATCCGATGTGCTTTCTACTTTAGCTAGAAGATGGCCTGTATGTGAAATCAAAGAAATCCCGGTTCTAGTACAGGGAGAAACAAGTGCTGAACAGATCTGCAATGCTTTGATTGAGGCTGATAAGATGAATGCAGATACAATTCTGCTAGTCAGAGGAGGAGGTTCCATTGAAGACCTTTGGTCATTCAATGACGAACGCATGGCTCATATCATATATGATATGAAGACACCGCTGATTACTGGCATCGGACATGAAGTGGATTTCACACTCGCAGACTTTGCGGCCGATCTCAGAGGACCTACACCAACTGGCGCAGCAGAACTAGCAAGTCCGGTGCTGAAAGATGTAGAGGATACAATTCAGCAGCTTGAAAACAGAATGAATACGTTTGTAAGAAATGATCTGAAAGCATCTCAAAAGAATCTTCTGACATTGGCGAATTCGACAGTATTCATGCAGCCTCAGCGCTTGTATGCAGAACGGCAGATGAAGCTCAGCATGCTGAGTGACAGTCTGAATCATTCTCTTGAAAAAACCAAAAACATACGCAAGGACTATCAGAATCTATCACAGCAATTCTTTGAGAATATGCAGTTTTTTCAAAACAAAGCAAAAAAGAAAACTGACGAACTGCAGAATAGGATGACAGTTGCTGCAATGAAAGATATACATGCACAGAAACTGCATCTTTCTGAGAATTCTGCAATGCTACTTTCACAAATGCAGAAGCTGATAAATAATCAGGAAAGTGCACTGCAGAAAAATATGAATCTTCTAGATGCATATTCACCGCTTAAGGTACTAAGCAGGGGATATAGCGTAGTAGAATATAAAGGTAAAGTTATAACAGATGCAGATAAGCTTCAAATTGATGATGAAATTGAAATTAGAATGAATTCAGCTAAACTGAAAGCAGCGGTTCGAGAAATTAAGAGAGAGGTATAGAATATGCCAGTTAAGAAAAAATCATTTGAGGAAAACATGCAGAGACTGCAGGAAATAGTACAGGAACTTGAACAGAATCAGAAACCTCTTGATGAAACTATTGAACTGTTTGAAGAAGGACTTGAATTGGTAAAAACATGCAATACAACATTGAAGTCATTTGAAAACCGTGTAGATGAAATAGTTCAGAAAAACGGCGGTGGAACAGATGAACTTTGAAGAATATCTGCAGAGCAGAATAGATGAAATACCAGCAAGCAGAGTTGCTGAAGCAATGAGATATTCCTTAATGGCTGGCGGCAAAAGAATACGTCCGAATTTGCTGTTTGCAGTACTTAAAGGCTATGGCATCAATCCTGAGAAGGGGAACAATTTAGCGGCGGCTTTGGAAATGATTCATACCTATTCGCTTATTCATGATGATCTTCCATGCATGGACAATGATGAACTTCGCAGAGGAAAGCCAACATGCCATATACAGTTTGATGAAACAACTGCAGTATTGGCTGGAGATGGTTTGCTCACATATGCGTTTGAAACAGCAAGCCAAACTGATATTAAAGCAGATGAGCTAATCCGTTGCATTCGCATTTTATCTGAATCTGCAGGACCTGCAGGGATGATACTTGGTCAGGATCTTGATACTGTTGAGACAATTCAGACTGAGGATTGGAATAAGCTTGAAGAAGTGCACCATCATAAAACAGGTGATCTTCTCGCTGCACCGCTGATGATTGCAACGGCTATGGCTGAAAAGGATGAAAAAACCATTCAGACTTGGAAATCAATTGGGTATAAGATCGGGCTGGCATTTCAGGTTCAGGATGATATACTCGATGTTACCGAGACACCGCAGGAACTGGGTAAAACAAACTCTGATGAACGCAACAGCAAAATAACCAGCGTTTCGATATGGGGTATCGAAAAAGCCGCAGAGATTATGAATCAGCTATATGATGAAGTCTGTATGCAGATTGCAGAAATAAAGGATTTCAATTCCGAAGTTCTTGTAAATCTGATTAGGGGAATTCAGACACGGAACAAATAGGAGGTTTTTATTTATATGAATCTGAATGAGATTCAGAATCCGGAATTCCTAAAAACAATGAAGGTCGGGGATATGTATATACTCGCCCAGGAAATCCGATCATTTCTGATAGAGAGTATTTCTAAAACAGGCGGACATCTTGCTAGTAATCTCGGAGTTGTTGAACTGACTATTGCGCTGCACTATGTATTCAATTCACCTGAAGATAAAATATTCTTTGATGTTGGACATCAGTGCTATACACATAAAATACTAACCGGAAGAGCTGCTGAATTTTCGCGTCTGCGTCAGTTTCAAGGTCTTTCTGGCTTTGAAAAGAGAAAAGAGAGTGAACATGATGTCTGGGAAGCTGGACACAGTTCTACATCTTTAAGTGCTGCAATTGGTATGGCAGTAGCCCGCGATGCTAAGAAAGAGTATTATTCAATTGTTCCGGTGATCGGAGATGGAGCACTGAGTTCTGGGATGGCGCTTGAAGCATTGAATCAGATAGGCAGTGAAAAACGGAATATTATCATCATATTCAACGATAACAACATGTCTATTTCAAAAAATGTTGGCGCTTTGTCAAAAGGTTTTGCCGAAGCTATAATCAGCTGAAGCAGAATATGAAAAAAGAACTGAATAAAAACAATGTAGGTAAAATTGTTTATTCCAGTCTTAAATCAATTAAAGATGCTGTAAAAGAATCTGTAATTGATCAGGGTATATTTGGTGAATTCAATCTTGAATACATGGGTCCTGTTGATGGTCATAATATCAGCGATCTTATACAGGTTCTGAACGTAGCAAAAGAACATGATGGTCCGGTTGTTGTTCACGTCCTTACACAGAAGGGCAAGGGCTACAAACCGTGTGAAAACGATCGTGAAGGGCAGTGGCATGGAGTTGGACCATTCAATCCTGCTACAGGAAAGATTCTGCATGATACGCCTGTCGGCTTTAAAAGCTGGTCTGCTCTGATGAGTGATACGGCTGCTGAACTAGCAGAGAAGAACGAGAATATTGTTGCAGTAACTCCTGCAATGATCTATGGCAGTTCACTTGAAAAGTTCTTTGCGGAATTTCCTGATAGGAGTTTTGACTGCGGCATAGCTGAAGAGCATGCGGCTACATTCTGTGCTGGTATGGCGATCTCCGGGTTGAGACCATATCTAGCTGTTTACAGCTCCTTTATGCAGAGATGCTATGATCAGATCAATCATGATATCTGCAGAATGGACC
>CALEMD010000354.1 GCA_937902945.1 uncultured Erysipelotrichaceae bacterium
ATTCGGAATAATAACAGTTAAATTTTGATCCTTTTCACGAACAACAGTATCTTACTTATACAGCAAGAGCATTTCATATAAGCAAATGAAATATGCATTTAATTATTTGGCATATTTTGAGATACTTCAGCATCGTAGTAATGAAATGGGGGAGTAAACCTAATGAAAAAAACCTTGAGAGAAGCATTACAGGTTTATTGGCAATGATTCTTTGCGGATCTATGCTGATGACAAACAGCCGCATTTATGCAGAAGATGCAGTACAGCAGACAGAACCAGTAACAATATCTACGGAAGTGGTATTAAGTGATGATAAGCTTTCAGCAAACATATTGGTAAATACAGCCGCAGAAGAAGGGTACGAAGTAACTTCCATAGCAGTTGAAGGACAGGAAGCGGTGTCAGCAGATACTGCAAGTTTTACAGTGGACAGCAACGGCACATATTCTGTTCTGGTTTCCTATCAGCAAAAACAGCAGAAGAGATTCCAACTGAAGAAATAGAAGAAGCAAAGCAAGAGGAAGAAAAGGCAGCAGGTGAAACTGAAGAAGGCACGGTTTCTGAGACAGAGAATAAGGAAGAAGTGCCAACTGAGCCAGAAGCACCTGCAGACACAGAGACAGGCAATACAACAGATGGAACAGAGAATACAGCTGAAAAAGAGCAGACTGAAGAATCTGCAGCAGGCAATACCGAACCGGCTGCAGAAACCGAGCAGCTGCCAGCGGATACTGAAACAGATACTGCTGCATAAACGGCCACAGAAGAATCTGAACCAGCATCAGAAAAATCTGAAACTGAGGAAGCATCTACAGTTGCAGAGATGATACTCAATACAATATTTACTCCGGTTCATGCAGAAGAGAATGAAGAACCAGAGACCACTACAGAAACAATACAGGTTGAAGTAATGGGTATCGAAGAGAATAAGCCGGCATTGTTTGACAATTCTCCAGTGGTTATAAGCCTCAGCAGTTCTAGTGATGTCAATGGGGCCATTACCAGCACAGTACTAAAAGGCGATGTAAACCAGGATGGCATAGTTTCTGCGCTTGACGCAACAATGATCGACGCTATTGTTTCTAGTGCTCAGACAATGCCAGCAGCTGGTTCAGATCAATTCAACGCAAGTGATGTCAACGGGGATGGTGCCATTAATGTGGCTGATACCTCTGCATTGAATGGAGTTCTTGCTGGGAATACCGTACTGCCAAGTTCCATATTCACATTTGTCATCACAGATCAGCCAGCAGCTGGATACCATGTCAGCAAGGTTACAATCAATGCATCATCAGATACAGCTACACTGAAGCCGGGACTTGCGGCATCTACACAAGGAACCTATTCAATGTCAGCTGGAATATATAGCGCTGCAACTGTAATCAAAGGACAGTGTGAAGCAGAAAATACTATAACCATTGAACACGCACCAGATCTGACAATATCTTTATCTTTGGTTGCAGAAAGTGATGCGAATGGAACTGTAACTGAGAAGATGTTAAAGGGCGATGCGAATTTGGATCAAGTGGTCAATCAGGATGACTATGATTTGATTATGGCTGAAGATTTAACGCCAGGTACAATCACGAATACAGTTGCAAAAGAGGCTGCAGATGTTAACTCAGATGGATCTATTGATACAGGTGATGCACAGTTTGTTGTCAACATGCAGCAGGAAGTTGAACAGATACCGAGTGCAATATCTGATTTTACATACAGAGTAGTAGATAAACCAAATAGCAATTATTATATCGACACTGTAACAATCAATGGCACTGCAGTGGCGGTTCCAACTGGCTTGGCAGGATCATCGGTAACAAATGTGGATGGATATGATTATACGGTTACTGTTGATCGGGTTGGATATACAGCAGTGACAGGGCCTAGCAATATTTCAAACAATATCCAATTCACACACAAAGCAATATCAGCGAATTATTACTATGAGGATCTTGGCGGATATCGCAATACTTTCATATATGATGGAAACACCCACCAGATGGGGAAAATGATTTGGTATAAGGATGCTGGAAAACAATATATACCAATCACGGAAACATCAAACATGCTGTATGCATTAAGCAATGTGAGTACTTGGAAGGTTTATGAGGAAAGTGACGAAAATACATATTTCGCTACTGGAACAGGTGCTGGTGAAGGTTGGAAAGAAACGATTACAGATAAAGCAACTTGGGATACATATGCACAGAAAACCTTAGATTATTTTGAACAGTATAATAATAATCGACCAGAATTTGCTGATGCTGGAACATATCGAATATTTATTACTTCAAATACAGGTAATACTGGCTATAATGCGCTTAGAGATCCGTCTACTCCAACAGGCAATGATCATAAAGATCATATAGGACACAGTGCATATCGCGGAAATCTTTTGAAAATAGAGAAGCGTCCAATAACAATTGTTGCGGATAGTGCAGAGAAGAAATATGACGGAACTGCATTATCGAAACATACATATACAGTCACTGGTCAGTATGGACTGGCAAATGGTCAGACGATAGAGTCAATTGACATGTCAGCCTCTATAACGAATGCTGGAAGTGTTAATAATACAGTGGCAAATGCAAAAATCGTAGATGCTCAGGGTAATGATGTGACAAAGAATTATGATATTACATATGTGTCTGGCACATTGACTGTAACTTCAAACGGTTCCCCTGCAGAACCAGAACCAGGCAGAACATGCCAGGATGATGGATATCCAGCAGGTTATACATGGAGTGATGAGAAACAGGCATGTATATGCACTGAAGCAGTATGCAATGTACGTCCAAATTCAAAGCCTACAACTGGCGGCGGCAGCAACAGCAAAGTTACTCCTCCAAATACTGGCGAGGCGAATTTGAGTTCTTCTCCAGATCCATTAGATGCTGCAAAAGTTGAAGTCAATGAACCAAAGGATGATAAAGCAGATGCTCTTGTAGGAGCAGTAAAGGGAACAACAGCTTCATGGGCACTGCTGAACCTGATAGCGGCAGGCATTGCAGTTGTACTTGGCGTTATCCTGCTTATGTCTAAGAGTAAAAAGGAAGAAGCAGTAACAGATGAAAATGGGAATCAGATCTATAACAATTTCAATGAAGCTGTGACAGAAACATATAAACGCAGCAAGACTCTCAAATTGACTGCAGTTATTGCAGCTCTAGTCAGTGTCATTCTGTTCCTGCTGACAGAAGACATGACGAAAGCCATGGTTATCAGTGATCAGTGGACAATCGTCATGATTCTGATAATGGCTGCATCCGCAGTGTGCTGCATATTTGGATTCCGTTGGAAAGAAGAAACTGCAGAATAACTTCAGATATTCCTGATCTCAGTTTCCGTGCGTATCTTGCACTGGAAACTGGGATTTTTTTTCATCTTCTAACGATTTTGAAAACGGCTGAAGCATAGCAAAGGCATTGATCAGACTGCAGATAATCCGCTTCTGCACAGTCTCTTGGGATATTTGAATACAATATGCTTACAGAAAATGAACCATTTTACTTATTCTTTTATCTTAATTATGTTCGAATACTTTGATATAAAG
>CALEMD010000355.1 GCA_937902945.1 uncultured Erysipelotrichaceae bacterium
GAAAAGTCGGGGCTGCTGGTTGGCCACACGGAGCATTCTCACCATCAATTACAACCGATGCAACTCTGGCTTTTTTTAGAAAATCCAAAATCCAACGTGTACCGGATCTGACAGCACGGCAATCTATTGACTCAATGAATACGTTCTCACCTGACTTAACGGCAATCGACATTGCTGCATTTGTGCCATCATTGCCAAATTTAATACCGACATAAAGTTTTCCTGTCAGTTTAGGCAATACGTCAACCTTGCATGCGTTCCAGTCAACCTCAGTGATTACCGATTTCTGGTTGTATGTCAGCCATAATCCAAGTCTCTGGATATTGAAATCAACGTCATCACCTTTAATCTCAGCATTTACGTTTCGTTCAGTCAATGTGATTCCAAGTGATGGGTTAGTTTCGTACCATGCGTCCTTATCATGAACGTCTGTGGACTGGTTAACTGACCATTCTGCCCATCCAGTATCAGGCCTCTCACCTGCTAATGTCTCGTTCCGCATCTTCTCAAATACATCACCTGATGATACAAGTGTTGGTGGTGTTCCACAATAAATTGTCTGTGGATTTTTAGAATCTGTTACCACGTATGCAAGCGATGTCTGCTGATCATTCTGGTATTCCTGTGCTTCATCGATCATCACCAGATCATATCCGGTACCTAGTCCACCCTTCGATGTTCTAGTGCGGAATTCAATCCGCCCGCCATCTTCCAGATAGATGTGCTCCTTACCGTATGCTCTGTATTCTCCAGAGATCTTGATTTTTGCCGCTTTAACAACCTCATACAAGCGTTCCCAGACCGCATGCGCTGTGTCTGTACGGTGAGCTGTATAAAGTATCCTCTCTCCCTGTTCAAGGCCATACAGTGCACGCATTATCAATATCTCAGACTTTCCGTTTCTTCTAGGAACAGCAAATCCATAGTTCATGTGTACCCATAGATCTTTGTCATTTATTGCCAGCATGTCATATAGCAGTAATTCCTGCCATTTCATCGCTGTATTTCCAGTGCTGTTATAGAGTTCTATAGCTTCTTGGCCACGTGTATCTTTGTAAGGTAAAACAACGGATTGAGTAGGTGTCTGGCGTCCTTTTTTGGGATTAGCCATTCACTTTCCTCCTATCCGTTGTCTTTATACAAGGCGATCACATCCGGTGCTCGCTGTCTAACCATATAATTTTCCTTTCTTGTAATGCTATAATCGCATTAGCAGAGGTGTTTCTATGAAAAACTAAATTTCAAAGCATACACTCAACAAGTGTATGAACAAAATCATGAATAAATGTGATGAACAAGGCACTCGATCTCTTGGAACAGAAGAAATTCAAGAACTATGTTCAGATCCTGACGCCATTCCTGCTATTAGAAAACTCCAAGCACTTCATGAGATCGACTGCAAGTATCCTGGGCTTGGCGGATCAATTCCATATTTTCTGACAATTCTTCCAGATGGTGAATTGCATGATTATCGAGTACACCAGGAACATGTTGAATTCTGGAAAGGCTTTGGAACTGGCATCGCTGCCACTGTTGCCAGCACTGTTGTCAGCCAGATAGTTCTACGATTGTTATAATAATAGTTAATATACTTACGACTATTCCAACTCCGAATCCAAGGAACCAGTTGATGTCTGCTTTTGCCATTTACTTCCCTCCTAACAAAAAACCGCATGAGCGGTTAGAATACTAGTCTTATTAGATCTGCTACCAATCCCGGGATCTCTTCCAAGTGCTTCTTTACTTCTTGCATCTTAGAATTGTCTTTTAAATACCGTATCCCTTTTGCGGTAATGATCATATCTGAATAGTCATTGCATATGATATAGTTCATACCCCATGCATGTGTGAATGTAAGCCCTTCGATAAGTCCTTCCTCTGATGCCATATGCAATATGCTGGATAGATACTCATCGTTTACATTTTGTTTAGATATCACGGCATTGAATGAAGTTATATCAAATGAGTATTTACGCTTAATACATCCATACAGATATGAAAGTATTTTGAATAGCACAACGTCATAATCATCTTTTGCCATATTCACCTCCTAAAAAACCGCCGAAGCGGTTTACTTTGATTCTTTTTCTAAATTTTCATCTTTTGGAATAACGATATCGCTCCACGTTTGATTGCTTTTCAAACCACAAAATTCTCTTGCAGCCTGTTCTTGATCTTTTAAGGAACCGTCAAGCTGATTCCAATTTACTTTTTTGTCCATATAACAAGCTCATCCTTTTCGCAATCTAGTATTAGTTGCTTTACAAATTTATCATAATCCGAATTATTCTTAGGTGCAATATTTTTTAACAATCTACTTGCAAGTATATTCACCCTTTTATATGAATATGATTCCGTTTTCTCTAGAACTTCAACTCCACCATTGTTTTTCACAATGCTTATTGCACCAATTTCTTCATTCTTAAACATGAACAAAACATCTTTAGTCGAGAAGCTACTGTTTTTAGGATGATTGTGCATTACAAATATATGATTGCCTAAACCTCTAAAATCGACATCTGTACTTTCTAAATCTCCTGACACAACTCTTTTATTGATGAAACTAGAATCAAAAGCAAATGATACTTCTTCGCAATTGTTATACTTCCTTGAATATTCTAGAAGTTCTCTATTCTTCAACTGAAACTCGTTTCCAGTTATATTCGGATACTGTGAAAGCTGTACTTCTTTAACATTGGATATTGTTTCCTCAGTAATTGGTGTAAATCTATGCTTTTTACTGTCCTCTTCTAGACCAATTAATTTCCTTCTCTCAATTTCTTTAGGATCTGTCACAAACTTCTTATTATGCACATCCTGATATCCTTTTTCTGTCACATATGTAACTGTACACGAACAATTATCGTGCCGCCTGTATATGTCTGCTGGTGCATCGTCATAGTCGTATGTTCCAGCAAGTTTTCTGCACCACGGACATCCATGTCCATGCATTGTACGAATCAGCTTTGCCTTCAGACCTGCACCAGAACGGAATGAAGCATTCGCTTTAACATAATCGTCATAGAGACTTTGTGCAGCATTTGTTAGTGCTCTGCCTAAAATAGAACTAACCATATCATCTTGTTCCATCTGCACCATCTCCGTTCATTGACACATATACGATCTTGTTTTCTATTGATTCTATGCGTTCTGCAGGAAAGTCAGCCTTGATTGGTTTGATACTGATACCGTTCTTTTTGTCATCGTTTTTCTGGATTATAAAAGCCATTGCATTTACTTGGTCGTATACAAGTTTGAACAACGGCTTAATTGTACGGTCAGCAATAAACCAGTAGATCTTTCCATCCGGCAGATTATCAGCCTTCAATCCATCTTCCAATGCCTTGGCTGCACAGTCCCCCAATGCTCTGGCATAAAGCGATATCTCATCCTGTGTACCTGATCCTTTTTCGGCTTTATCAAGCAACGACTGTACGGTACTGTTCTTCTTTACTCTGCTTGTGTAATCGGCTTTTATACGCTTATACAGAGCAGGAACAATATCCTCCATTATTCAACACCTACAGGATCCTGTGTGGTTTCATCGACTGTACCAGCGGTCTGCTCTGCAGTATCTGTACTGTCTCCACCTTCAATGCCTGTCAGCTGTTCCAGATTGTCCTTGTCAAAGTATCCTGGAACTGCCTGATTAATCTTGATTGCCGCATCACCAATACCTGTCATCTGACTTGCGTCTGGTTCAAACAGCGGTCTCCACTCAGGAGTAGTCAGATATATCTGCTTGCGCTGGTATGGATAATTGTCTCTCATACATGCCGCCACATATCCAACATTTAGGAACCCTGATCCAAATGTTCTTTGCGCTTTTCTTGCTGTCAGTCTAAGGTTCTCATGTGCCGCTTTGATTGCATCAGAACTGGAAGGATTTTCTGTAGCAAATCCTAGATCGTCCATTGTCAGTCCTGTCTCTCCAGAGAATGCAGCTGCATACATCTTGAACTGGTCAATATGCGGCTCCATATTCTGCTGAGTGAACTGTCCAACTGTTGGATTGTGCCCGTCATTATCGCCCATTGCCAGGAATGAAGACATCGACGCCTTCATAGCATCAAATTCAGCATCATCACTAAGGCCAATAATGTAACGCTGTGGCCATGAATAGAACTCTGCCGTTATATCAGCTCTGGATAGAACCATACGTGCCTTATCCTGAATGTTCATGCACGCTCTGCTGATTCTGCTATGGCCAAACGGTCTCTTGGCATCAGGTCTATAGATAATCGGGACTAATGCCGGAACTGTAATGTTGTTTGCATACTGTGTGACCGATCTGTTTACTGTGTCATATACTGTTGTTTTACCTGGTTCAAAGTAAGCATCAACAGTAACCACATCCGTATCTGGATCTCTGCTCAGCACCGCATATCCTTCTGTTAGCAATCCTGTAATAGGATCAATAATTCCAGTTGCATTTGCACCGTCAATTACTTGTAACCTTGGATACCCTGTTTCATCTTTCGAAATATAGACAAAACAGCAGCTTGATATCAACGCAGATAAGATTGCTGAATCAAAAAAGACATCCGGATTATTCATCTCGAATATCTCTTCGATGTCAAAGTTGTCATCCTTGAACCCATTGAACTGCAATCTATCAGCCAAGGAGTCCACTGATTTAGGACACCAGCCAAGAATTGAATTATACTGAGCTGACTGTTCAGCAGGGATTAACCTTCCCAGATTCAGCGTACCATTCTTCATTTCATAATACTTATATCTGGTCAATACTCTGCTTCTTTTTACTGCCAATTTATTTCTAAGATATGCCAAACCCTTCATGGTCAAAACTCCTTTCGTGTGTTTTTTTGTACAGTGCTGGTTGGCTTGTACAGAGACATGGGGTAGGGGGTCCTATGCCCCCCTACTTTCCGAACGTCGTCCAGTCAAAATGCTGAGGTAAAATTCTGTTTGAAATAACGATTTCTTTCTTCCGATGCATTTTAGGCAATGAATCACCTTTTACTCTGTTGCAGCATAAGTGAGCCAATTGCATGTTGTTAATGTCATCAACTTCTCCACCTTTTGCAAGAGGAACAATGTGGTCAACTGTTGCGCTCATTGGATCTGGCCACTTCAAGCTGAAGTCGACAGGTTTTCCACATAGCGCACACACCGTCTGAGTAGCAAAGATCCTTTTCTTAGCCTTTGCATACGTTGTCCTCTTCGGTCCTATGTGGTCTGCCCTTAACGGCTTCTTACTTGCTTGTGCCTTGCCTTTAGTCTCTGCCATGCCTCTTCCTCACAGGAGATAAGTATTTCCGTCTCCATGCACTGTATTGGGGACATGCATCCGACTGAGTGCAGCGGTCTCTCGCTTCACCACACCTAGTGCATGGACTGATCTTGTTTGATGAATTACTTATCTTTTGTTCATTCTTCTCTTCCACTTCTTTATTTCCTCACAATAAAATTCATCTTCTATATCACATTGATCATGATGGCAATGTTTGCATGGATTGGACTGAAGTGTCTCAATTCTCTTCATTTCTCTTTTAAACCGTTTTTGATCAGTCAGATCATGCTCTAAATCGATAGCGTCATCATTATCCATGTCATTTTTCTTTCTAGGAGCCATGCAATAAATAAGGAGGTATGAGTTTGGCTCCCGGCAAAATAAAAGCAGAGGCGTTTGCCATCTGCTCGTATTTTGATACTAACATAATAGCATCATAGGGGTGGGACAAACCGGACAACTTTTATTTTTTTTCAGCGAAATATCTTTTGATTATCTTCCTGCATGATTCACCAGATGAGACGGCATAAGTATTATGTCGTGCTGTTTCATTCCACGTCAGTCCAATGAGATAATGCCACCTCGCAACGGCTCTCACTTCAGGATCTTCTACCGTATCAATCCAATGTTCTATTTCTTCAACTTTATCTCTCAGCAATTCTTTCTTCCTATTTATCATTTCATCTATTCTCGCAATCTGATTGACAGCTCTTTCTGTAGGATTTCCTGGTGTCGTTGAATGTGATCCATTAGCTGCAGGTGATTGGATCGGATAATAGAATGACAGCTTCTCCTGCTCCAACGATTCTATTTCATTCTTATATGCTTGGTACTTCCTGAGATCATCAATCGTCATTTTTTCACCCTATGGTATCCTATAGAATTTGCCCAAGTCTCGAATTCACTGACCGTTATTGTTAAATCAGTCATCCTATTATTGAGCATCATGTAATTAATTGCTTCCTCTGACGAAATGTATCCTCTGCTCCAATCATCTAGAGTTTTTTTATCCGCTGTTGCCGCCATGTCGCTAGAGCTGAGCATTTTACGTATATTCGTTATCATTTCCCCATCTTTTCTTTCTCTAAACTTTTAACAGAATATAAGTTAAGTTGCATGTTTTGCTATGCTTAATTTATTACATATTCTGCTACACTAAGCCATTTTCTATAAATCTCCTGAATTTCAATGCAACATATTATGCTATGTTGCATGATGCTTTTATGACATCCATATTATCAGTTGAATTTATCAAAACCATATTCGATGCCAGCTCTGATTTTCTGAACCTCTTCCTCCTCCAGGCAGATATATCTTGCTGTTACAATTGGATCAGAATGTTGGAGTACTCTCATGACCTTAAATATATCGTGGCAATCGTCATATAGCCACCTAGCATACGATTTCCGAAGGGAATATGCTCCGACGTTATATTCTATACCTACGTCATCGGCAAGCTTTTTGACGAAACGCCAGGCTGTCTGCCGGCACATTGGTTTATTTGCTGATGATCTGTTTGTCCTGAATATAAATTCATCCTTTGTAAACTTATATTCATCAACAAAATCCTTCAACAGTTTATAGATCTTGTCCGGCAGATCATACGTTTGGACCTTTCCTGTTTTATGTTCCTTCACGTAGAATTTCCCGCCAGCAAAGTTGCGCGGCGTAAGCTCAATAATTGTTGATGTACGGCATCCGAGATTTGTCCCTGCCATTAGCAGGAGATAATTCCTATTCCACCTGTACTCTTCATTTGATCCTTCTGCTGCCTTTTGCTTTCTCACAAGGCATTCGCGCTGCAGTTTTTCAAAATCATCTTTTTTTATATACCACATTGTTTGTTTGCCTAATTTAGTTGACGTCTTGCGCTGGTAGTCATCATTTGGGTTGTCCATTCGTTTAGGCAGACCTTTCGGTATTATTTTTGTTTTGACCGCCTTTTTTGATCCATTATATTTGCTCATCTAGTTCCTCCATTATCTCAATCCTGTTTAGCTTTGTTCCTGTACAAAATCTTTTTGCATCTTTCATTTTGTCAATAGCTATTATCATTTTTGCAATATAAGTTTTTGTCGGTTTGGTAGCTGTTACTATAGATAAACTAGCCATTGTTCCTATAGCATCTATACCAAGACCGGCACATTGCATGAATCTGCTAATTTCACTATCACACATGCATGTATCAAAGGTTATTTTGTATTTCATTTTTTATTATCCATACATTGCTCTTTCTAGCGGAGTGATGTTGTCAGCTACCATACAATTAACAGCTTTAACAATGGCTGCTGATGGGTCTTTATTGTATCTGGCCCTTATCTGAACTACTCTCGATCCATTCAGTTCTACATTTGCTACTATTGTCCGATTACTGCGTACTATGTATAGAATGCATTTCTTTTTCATATAGTTTTCGGCATATCCAAATATGCAATTATGCATATACCTAGCATTGTTCTTTAGTTCTTCAATTGACATGACTGGAGTTATGCTAAGTTTTCCACATTTGTATGTAGGCAGCTGATCAGTGATCGCATTTATGATTGCTTTAGAATTCTTAAAGAGTTCTTGCCTTTTTTCATCTTCTAAAGATCTTATCTTCTCTGACATCTTTTCATGTTCATCAGTGAAATTCTTTGGATGTTTGTTTTTGATACATAGCTGTTTGCATTGGGCGAGATAATCAATATAGTCTCCAACATATATTTTGTTCTTCCGAACATATTGTTCGT
Organism: uncultured Erysipelotrichaceae bacterium; assembly: GCA_937902945.1. GTDB lineage: Bacteria > Bacillota_I > Bacilli_A > Erysipelotrichales > Erysipelotrichaceae > Bulleidia. The sequence continues at coordinate 7,987 of CALEMD010000355.1, forward strand.
CATACTTATTTAGATGTAATTCCATGCATTTTTTTACTTGATCATCATCGTAAACTTGAGACCAGTGTGATCCTGTTGAATAATTGCATTTCTTAACGTCATCATATGAATTCAGGTCAAACATCAACATGCGCTGTATCTGCAGCTGATTAAGTATATGTTTCTTAACAATTTCAGCCTGAGTAGATTTGATTGAAATATCACCAACTGTATCTTTGAGATATGACATTTTCGGATTGTCGAAAACCGTATAATCATTTCTTTCTACTGATTCGTCAAAACTGAAATCTCTGATTCCGTACATCAATGTCCAGTATTTTCGTAAGGAATAAGGCTGTCTCCATTTTCCTGTTTTTCTGTCGCCATTAGCTTCATACAATCTTTGGCTGAAGAATGAACTTATAAATAAATCTCTTACCTTCGCAAAATGCAATGTTTTAACAGATGCTTCATTACCGTTGAATTCAAATACAGCAACTTTTTTTATCATTAGGTTCTTGGGATGGTCAAACTCCCAATCAAAGTCTACAGAGCATCCATATTCAGCATTATGCGCGTTATATTTATAGTCTTTGTAGTCTGTCGCCGGAATGCTAACGTAGCTGGAGTAACTATCACTATGATCATGAATTTTACTTGCTTTCCGCCAGCATTGCGGGCACATGTGACTGTTGTGGATCTCTTTCAGCTGATCTTTGCTAACAGTAAATGTATTAAGGCATTGTGTACAAAAGCATTTTGTTTTATTTCTGTATGGCTTAATATAGATCACTTTCTTATCAGAAATGATTGTTTTAGCCATAGCAAGACGATCGTCTGATGATATCTTCATAGCAGATCAAATATTGATATCCTTTCTATGTTTTCTTCATCTTTCTGTTTCTTTTTATTTATGCCTTTTGTCTTTATTGCTACTTTATCTGCTTGTTTAGCAACATTTTTTTCATCATGGACGGCGTCTACAGTTTCATCTAGGTTAGCATCATGCCAATAGTCAAAGGCCCAATTGTACACAGTCTGATCCTCAACAGCAGCCATTCCATTAACTGCTAGATGTTTTGCCTTCTTGCGAACATATGCAATCATTCCAGTTACGGATCTACTGTTTTTTGATTCAATATCATTTCTCAGCGCTTCATTTTTTTCACACTGATCAAGCAAGTACGCGCAAATTGGCAATCCTATCTGGTTATCGCTCCTCAATATTTCTCTGTAGTCTGGCATATTCTCTTTCCTTCTCAAACTCTCTTATTGTCTGTGATTGGTGGAGAATCGTTAACGTCTGCTGATCAATTATCAAATTCATTTCATGTACAGCCAATTCGAGTCGTTTGCATTTGTACTGCAATAATTCAATGTCTTCCATCAGACAATCACTTCTTTCTGATTTTGTTCAATCTGTCATCCAATCTCTTTATTTTGAAATCCTTGGCTGTATTGAATGCCGATTCTTTTCCGATGATGATATGCAGTTGCTTGCACATGATCTCTACATCAGTAACCTCTTCGATTACTGATTCAGCGGAAGCATTCATCCGCCGTACGTCATGACGTTCCACTGCTCTGTGATATTTAGATAACGCTACTATGAGCTCAGCGCATTCTTCCTGGGCCATTCTCATCTGTTCGTCTGGTCCATATGTTCTAACTGCCTTCTGCAGCACTTGATAATCTGTTTTAGCCATTCTTTTTTCCTTCCTTTAGCGCATCCATGACTGATGCGACTTTGATATACATATCTTTTGCAATTGCGTCATTGCTCCATCCTGCATTATGCAACGCTCTGATCTTGCCTTTGTCGACATTAGTTTTTGACCTAGGTTCAATCACGCCTTCGCATACCAGATTGCTGATCTTGTTCGAGATATACGCATAGTTTTTGAATCCGCATATATCAGCAATCTCTTTGTCTGTATAACCGCTGTTATACAGTTCAATGAATCTTTTGTTGCTTACGTATAACTCTTTCATGGCTGATAATTATTTTATTTTTCTAATCCTTTCAGCATATTCATCGCTATCTAGCATTTCTTTTTGCTCGGCCTTGCCTGCCGCGACCATCAAGATGGCCAATCCGGATCCGATCATAGATCCAACCAATGCAAATAGTACCGCATAAACGATTGCTTGAAAAATGGATAATTCAATCATTTAGTCATCTTCTCTTTCATTTTCTGCTGAGCATCTTTGATAGCCTTTACCTGCTCTGCTGTAACAGGATGACTTTCTGTCATTCCTTGATCCTTCTGCTGCTGCATATATGCAGGCATTGGGATCTTGATCTTGCTGGCTGATGCATGACGACTCGTTGGTACATCGTCATTCCATCGTTGGCCATTGATCCATGATGCAGGATATGGAATGAACTGTTTATCAGGCAAAGTATCCCAATACGCATTCCAGTGATCCAGTCCGGTCATGATGTTTAAGAACGCTCCATCCGATACACATTCTTTCTCAAAAGCTTTCTGAGCTTTCGGCTTTGCCATTTTTTTTGGATAGCTTTTCCAAAAATCTTCAAAGCATTCACTGACACGAACATATGTTTTATTCTTTCCTTTACTAACCTTACCTATCCTATCCTGTGTCAACGTTTCGTCTACGTTCCGTGGACGTGATTGTTTTTCCGCTAGTTTAGGGCACTTTTCATTGAGTGTATAAGAATTGTTTTCGTCTAAGTGTAACAACGATTTGTCTTCTTTATACTTTGTCTCAACATAGGTATCCTTCCGAATATAGTTGTGAATGCGCCAGTGTTTAATTGCTACAACGCCGTCTTTTTGAAACACAATCACAAACTTTTTATCGGCCAGAATAGATAGATCATTTGATGATGCTCCGACCTGTCGCATGACTGATTTAGGGCTGTTAACGAACCCATCATCATCAGCGATCAGGCCTAGAGCAAAATATAAGCACCTAGCAGTTGCAGGCATGTCTATAAATTCATCTGATAATACAATGGATTTACTAAACATTCTTCTGTCTGCCATTATATGAGCCTCCTTTCTGCAGGACACGCTACAGTTACAGTAGAAAGGCCGTTTGTCCAGAACATTCCCTTCATTTTATTTTTGCATTCACTACAGCTGCTTTACGTGTCCTGCGAAGCACTTTATTCATCTCATCGACCGTGAGATCATTTCTAATAGCAATAGCAAGTACTTGATCAGAGCACTTGCTGAGCACTGATTCACGATCGATGTCTTTATTGATATTCTTCCTAGCCATTCTTAACCTCCAGAAAGTCAATTAGACTTTCTTGATATGTTCTATTAGTCGATACGTTTAAATCGTTCCATGATTCAATAGCGAGGTTCTGAGTTGCGTATGAATTTGTCCGTGCTCTGCACATAGGGCATTCGACATATACGCGGTGTATGCCGTCCACCTTGTTTTCCCAGTCGACCAATATTCGACCAACTGATTTGCCACAAACAGGGCATCGCTTGATTGCGTATGCGCTGATTGTCCTAGCCATTGAATGGCCTCTTAGCATGCTTCAGCTTGTTTGAATCCATGCGCATTTTTTCATAATTGGCTTGGTTTGACTTGAAACGGATCAGGTCTCCGCAGTGCATCTTTTCCAGCATGTTCACTCTACCGTTTATGTCTCTAATAGCGTGCAATTGATCACTAGATATATCCGCTTGCCCTTTTCTGTATTCATCATATTCATGAGCCTTTTCTTCCAGCGCTTCAATATCCTTCTGTATTCCTTTGACAAGCATGATTATTGCAATCAATGCAGCGTTCATAATTGCGATGGCAATTATCAGTGCAGTTACGATGTATTGATCAGCCATTGGATCTCTCCATTGGATACGCAGCCCATCGTACTATGTCCTCAATTGCACGAAGCCCTGTATAATCATCATCGTTGTCTGTTTTCATCCATAGGCAATTTGTTTCTGTGCAATAAACGATATGGCCGGACGATATTGTTTTGTCCGTAAATTCTGCAACGATATTCATCAAGTTCCTTAGATTTGATGTATCTGTTTCCCATTTCAGCTCATTCATCCGATCATCCCTCCGATCATGATGCCGATATCAATGAGACCGATTGCGGCAGCAATGATTGCAATCCAAATGTCTCTATCAAGCTGTGTATCATCAATTTCTATCTTTTCCATTCAATTAATCTCCTTTTTTGTGTTAATATAGAGATGGCTAATAAAAGCCATCATGTTATTTGAGTGCCACTTTCCCCCAAGGATCAGGCGCTCTTTTTTTGTATAAATTTTCATTTCTATCATTCCTTGATTTTCTTTCGTGTAATAATTTATTTAGAAAGGGGGAATCTATAATGGGTAAAACTTATAAGCCAGGAACCGACAATGTTCCAAAAGGTAATTACAAAGAAGTCGGTCCAAGTGGTGGAAAAGTACAAGATGGTCATCATGCCAAAATTGATACAGGCGATCGTCTTCCACCTACTTCTAAACCAAAAGATAAATGGGTTAAGAAGTAATCATTGAGATAATCACTTTCCAGAGTGGTTATCTTTTATTTCTTTTTGGCGTTTTGAAAAACAGAAACATAATCCAAAGATATTAATTTGTAGCCATGATTCAACAATATCTTTTCCATTTTCATCCAAATATCGCGTTATATAATGATGCATAATCTATCCTCCTTCCTAATAGTCTGAGTGCTTATCTTTTCTCAAGAACGAAGCACTCTTTTTTGATGCCAGAAGAATTTTTCCATCATTGCTAAGATTCATTCCAGTGCAATGATTCCAGAATGAATCTATGTCGGATTGGCGATAAATATATCCGTGTCCGATTCTGATTGCGCTTAATAGTCCACTCCTGCGCAACTTACCAATTTGTCGGCTATTGCAGTGCAAGAGTTTGGCAAGCTCTGCTTGCGTGTAAAATTCATCCATTATTTTGTTCACTCCTCCCTTTCATCTAATAGAGATTCGATCGAAACATTGAAATAGTTAGCCAATTTCATAAGATTTTTGATATTTGGCTTGCTAGTTCCTTTTTTCCATAAGCAAAAAGTTGATTCATTGATCCCTGTAGCTTTTGAAACTGCATATGCAGTCACTTTTCTCTCACTCATCAATTTTTCTATTGACGAATACATAAAAACCTCCATTCTATTACTTGAATATGCTAAAGCATTGTGCTATTATCAGCTTGCAATGGTTGACAACACTAATGCTTAACTTATGTCAAGTACTATTTCATTATAGCCTCTACTTAACCTATGTCAAGTATAAGCGTTTACTTTCATTAAGTATTTTTTTTGGAGGCTATTTATGAATACTTACGAAAGAATAAAAAATATCGCTGAAAAGAAAAACGTTAGTTTCTATAAACTTTCAAAGGAAACTGGAATCAGTCAAGCAACTTTCAGCAAATGGAAAAGTGAAAGAAAATGCCCATCAACCGAAATGCTTTTAAAGGTGGCTTCATATTTTAATGTTACCGTCGATTATTTGCTTAACGGTGAAGAAGAAACGTCTTATTCAGCAGATGCCCCACTGTCCTATTACGGAGCTGACTGGGAAGACAAAATAAAAAAAGGTTCTCTGTTCCCTATTCGAGGATTCAGTCGCGCCGGAGTTCCTAATCTTGCTATTGAGGATATCAATTATGACGATGTAAATGAATGGGAAGAAATTACGCCAGATATGGCCAAAACAGGGAAATTCTTTGCTCTTCACATAAAAGGCGATTCCATGGAACCAGAATTAACGGAAAAAGATATTGTCATTGTCAGACAGCAGAGCGATGCAGAAACTGGAGATATAGTAATTGCGAAAGTAAATGGTGATGAAGCATGCTGCAAAAGGATTGTGAAGCACAAAGAAGGAATAGCACTTCAATCATTCAATCCAGCATATTCTCCAATGTATTTTTCAAATAAAGAGATTGTGGAAAAGCCTGTTACTATAATAGGAAAAGTTATAGAATCGAGAAGAAAATACTGATATTTATCTATACATAAAATGCCGAATTAGCATTTTATATAAATTGGGAGGAAAGATTATGTCAGAGCCAAAGAAAAAGAAACACACCATCCGAAACATTATTGCCGTAGTTGTTTTAGTTTTTATTTTATTCGCAATTTTTGGACAAAAAAGTAAGAGTCCATCAAGTGATTCAACTGTAGCAGCAGCTTCTTCACCTAAAGCTGTAGCAACATCAACAGCAACAGTGGCGCCGACACCAGTTCCAACACCTACAGCCGCCCCTGTTTCGGTTGAATTTCAAAATGCGCTAAAAAAAGCAACTTCCTATGCAAACAATATGCATATGTCAAAAGCAGGAGTGTATGATCAGCTGACTTCGGAATATGGGGAAGGATTCACTGCAGAAGCTGCGCAGTATGCCGTTGACAATGTAAAGGCCGACTGGGGCGCAAATGCTTTGGCCAAGGCAGAGTCATATCAAACTAAGCAGAGCATGAGTGCAGCAAGCATCTATGATCAGCTTACATCAGAGTATGGCGAGAAATTTACAGCAGAAGAGGCCCAATACGCAGTTGCTAATTTACCAAAATAATAAATAAAAAAAGACACCCCTGTGCAACCAGGAGTACAGTGAACCCCAAAAGTTGGACAACAACCGGAGG
>CALEMD010000356.1 GCA_937902945.1 uncultured Erysipelotrichaceae bacterium
TTTCAGACTTTTTCATCAAAACTACTTGAATTCCTGATAGTTAAATTCTCCTCTTTCTTTGCACAGCAGGAAGTCACAAGCTTTTCTGTCCTTCTTCACTGCATATAGTGGGTTCAGTGCCTTGCATTGGCATAGCTGCATCAGTTAATTTCATTATACACAAGCTGTACATTCAATAGCCGAAAAATCCTCTCTGAGGCTTTTTATGTTTCCAACTCAAAGGTCTCAAAGATCATAAAAAGGTACCCGATCATATAGATCTAAGCACCTAGATAATTGCTATATTGTACCTTTAACGTCAGGTCCCATTGCTGTGGAAATGGTGAAGCTTTTCCTTAGATTCTGTTTTCACAGCCTTCGCCTAATACTGACTGTCTCTGATAATCTTAGAGCGTGACAGCTGTCACTTGTCGCTCGTATTAGGAATCTGGAATCCTGTCTTTGTAGTGTGATATGCTTCGGTTTCTGAAGTTGGAGTTGGAGTAGGAGTTGCCACTGCTGCATTCTTTGTATTCACGAAGGAAACAGATGACTCCTGTCCATTCTCAATTGTGCCTTCTGCTCCTGTACTGGCTGATTGATATCCATCTGCAGTGTAGCTTGCTTCGCTCACCGTATATTTGGTTCCTTCTGGCAGATCAATTGCCGTCTTGCTCTCTCCATGCTTCAGAGTAAAGCTAGCAACACCATTCGCAAAGGTCATATCACCAAAGGTTCCATTGATGCCAGTATCATTCAGCGTTACAGTAAATGAGAATTCCTTGCTTGTATCGGCCGCATCACCGGCAACAGTCTTAGTGACCTTTAGAGCATCTTTTGAATAGGTTCTTAACTGAAGAGCCAATGTGTTATACGCTGTAGGCGGCTCATAGCCGATCATGCGCTGATATTGTTTATATTTATCGCCAACATGCAGATTGCTTGGATTGAAAAGCAGCAGGCTTTCTCCTGTGATCGATGTGGTTTGAGATGAATAGCTGAACGAAAGATCTCCAGATACTGCATCCGTTCCTGCCTTCTTTATAGTTAATGTCTTGTCTGCGGAAACAGTAATACTATTTCCAGCCACAAGCTCCGTTTCTCCATCAAACAATTTGCAATTCGCTGGAATACTCTTTATTTCCACCAAAGTATCGCGATTGGAAGATAATGTGAAGTCAGCGGATGATCCATCGGTATTGAGCAAATCCAATAATGATTTGTCTGCTGTTACAGCAGCAGATTTAATATTATCCAGATATTTCGCAAATTCGCCCGTTAATGTGCCGGTAGTCGCATATTCATAAAGAGCCTTTATGTAAGGATATCGGTTTCCAGAACTAACTGGATCGTATTCTGCTGGGTTGGTAATTGTCCATATTGCGTGTTGAGTATAATTGCCGTAGACAAGAGGATTATTTGTGTTCAGCAATGCTGATAGGCCTAGAGCATCCGTTGGATAGCCGGCAAACATTAGTCTTGTCAGCTGATCTGCTTTATCTGCAATATCCTGCGGCAGATTTTCACTTGTATTAGTACTCCCAAAATATGTATCGTCCGTTGGCCATACGCTATGGGGATCAATACAATATGCCCAATAGGTCTTCTGTGGATCAACTCCCGTATCCAGCAACTCAATACCTGATTCTAAAGGGGTATCAGGATTGTTCGTGATCTGATATCGATTTCCATCCGTTACAGTGACTGTTACCGATGGAAGCGTGACACCTTCGTTTAGTGCATAATAGCCTGCAGGAAGAGAGGCATAAAAGACATAATCTCCTACTTCTGACGGATTATAAGTATCACTGTTCCAAGTCACAGCAGGCGTCTCTGTTGTATCATCACTCAGCAATACCTTTAGTGATGACGGAAGATTCAAAGCCGATGCAGCAACTCCCTTCTTGATACTGACGCTTGAAGGATTTGGAGCTGAAACCGAAATGATCGTTTTTGTTTCCGCGTTGACAGATACTGTGATGATACTGGAAATAATCATGAAGCAGGAAATCATTCTGACAATCATTATTTCTATTTTCCGCATAATTGAAATACTAATCCTATGAGATATCGCTTTCAATAAATCTGCTCAAATAAACCCAAAAAGACAACAACCATAATAAAAGGTGCTCGACCATATAGATCTAAGCACCTTATAGCAATTACTCTACTGTTACCTTAACGCCAGGTCCCATTGTTGTGGAAACTGTAACGCTCTTCATGAATACACCCTTTACAGTGTTAGGACGTGCCTTAGCAACTGTGTCATAGAGAGCCTTGAAGTTCTGTGCAATCTGCTCATCAGTGAAGGAAACTTTGCCGATCATGACATTCATCTTTGTCTACACGGTATTCAACTTTTCCTTTTTTGATTTCTTCAACAGCCTTCTTAACATCCATAGTTACTGTTCCAGTCTTTGGATTAGGCATCAGTCCCTTAGGTCCAAGAACCTTACCCAAGCGGCCTAACTGCCCCATCATATCCGGAGTAGCAACGATGATATCGAAATCGAACCAGCCGCCCTTGATCTTATCGAGGACATCTTTTCCGCCGACAATATCAGCTCCTGCTTCTCTTGCTTCATCTTCTTTAGCTCCCTGTGCAATAACAAGGACCTTCTGAGTTTTGCCTGTTCCATTAGGAAGAACCATTGCTCCGCGGATGTTCTGTTCTGCCTGACGAGGATCTACATTCAATGCGAATGAGACTTCAATCGAAGAATCGAACTTCGTGCAGCTTGTCTTCTTAGCTAATGCACATGCTTCTTGGTAACCGTATGTCTTCTTGCTGTCCACCTGGGCAGCTGCTGCTTTAAATTTCTTTCCTGCCATGATTATTTCTCCTCCATGCCTTCGACTGTGATACCCATGTTGCGAGCCGTTCCGGCAACGATCTTCATGGCTGCCTCTACGCTGTTAGCATTGAGGTCCGGCATCTTGTATTCAGCAATTTCACGGCACTGTGCTTCAGTGATCTTGCCAACTTTCTGAGCCTTAGGGCTTCCTGATGCCTTTGCTACGCCTGCTGCCTTCTTGATCAGAACTGCAGCCGGTGTTGTCTTTAATACAAATGTGAATGACTTGTCTTCATACGCCGTAATGATGACTGGTACTAGATCGCCATGACGATCCTTTGTTTGGTCATTGAATTCGGTGCAGAACTTAGGCATGTTAATGCCTGCTGAAGCGAGAGCCGGTCCTGGTTTTGCTCCACCAGCCGGGAATTGAAGCTTGCAGATTTTTGCAACTTTCTTTGCCACGTGACTTACCTCCTTAATGTAATGTCCGCGCAGTGGTCAATGGACGAGTTGCCGTCCTTCCACGCATGTGCACATAAAAATGTGTGCTTTACTATGATATCTGTTTCTTCACCCTGCGTCAACAAGAAACTGCCTCTTTGCAGAAGCAGTTCATATGCCTATATTGGCAGAATTCATCTTGATTTCCAGCTGTTTCTAAAGTATAGAAGCAAATACCGGAGCGGCAGTCAGTATGGATGCTAGAAGTGCTGCTAAAGCTGTGAGAAGACTGAGGTAGAACTTAATCATACATTTCCCCGTTTCTCTATCCCATTAGAGTCAAGAGTCCCATTTGATTCATAATATATCAGATCGATATATTGCCACCTCAATGATAACAGATTTACTCAGCTTTTCTAGCTATTCTTTGATATGAATACGCCGTCATCATTGCTGTTATGACAGTCAGTATTGCATATACAGCACTCAGACTGTCGGTCATGACTATCTGTCCGCTGAAGCCATTGATCACAAACATCGCAATCTGTGCCGCCGTCGATCCCGCAACTGCCCACTTCATAAATGCATAGGCACTGTTTTTTTGAACAGCGCGGCCGCTAAGAAGATGGAGACAGCACTCATCAGCAGATTGACCAATGACCATGTTTTTGCATTGGAAGTGCCATAATCAGGTCTGCTTACAGCAGCATCACGCTGTGCTTCTATATCTGAAGATACTGCATATGGCTGGTTGATAATCAGCTGCGTATTCTGTTCTGCTTCTTTTTCTGCGACTTTATCTGTATTCGTATTCCGATTCACATAAGCATTTGGCAATGCATTGTCTACAACTGCCTCCGGCACATATTCAGTTACCGTTTCCGCAGCTGGCTGCACCACAGGTTCTGTCACTTCTGCCGGTTTCTGTTCAGGTACTGTGTCAACAGCTGGCTGCTCAGGAACAGCAGGTGTTTCCGGTTCAACTGGAACCACTGGTTCTTCCGGTTCTGTTGGCTTTGGTTTCAATATTTCTTCAAATGAATCTGCTTCAATTACCGCATTGGTTGCCTTTTTATCACCTTCGTAATTCTCGCCAACCGTGCAGTATCCGTTCTTCAGAACACCTGTAGAAACATCATACTTGGAACATGTGTACTGCCCGTAATCTGCATACTTCAATTCTGTATAGAAGATGCTGTATGTATTGTCGGCATTGCGGATAATCTTCCATCCGAATTCAGCATCCGTACCGAATAAGCTGTTTGTAATCGGCTGCCCATGGTAGATTCCATTGGAATCCAACGAATAGTCTTTATTATAGCGATTGCTGTCTGTGAAGTATTTATAACCTGCAGATTCAGGATCACTCAGTGAGTTATACAGTTTTGCAATGACCTTCATTGCTTCTGCATCTTTCAATTCCTGTTCGGTTGCATCCGCAGCCGGTTCTGTTACACTGATCAGCTGATCACTGCCAACAAGTCCCTTATCCGGAACTGTTGGCTTTTCCGGTTCTGTTACCGGCGGCACATAGAGAGATGTATCAATCTTATCTTCTGCTGTAAGCGTTCCGGAATATGTACCGGTTTCTGATGCTGCGGCTGCTGAATCATATACTGAACAATGCGTCAGTCCTGTTTCAGCATCTGTGGCAACAACATAAATTTTATAGGTATTATCGGCATTGCGAATCATCTTCCAGATCACATCTGTTGTCCCAAATAATGCCTGGGTAATCTTTTTCCCAAAGTTCGTTCCGTTTGAATCCAGTTCTGCAGTCTTGTCATAGCGTTTAGATGTAGTGAAATATTCATAGCCCTTTGATTTTGGATCACTCAATGAATTGAATAGTTTCTTGATTGTCTGTGCAGATGCGTCATCTGTATCTTCAATGACCAGTTTTTCGTCCTCCGCAACCAGCACCTTTTCACTAGCTGGTGCCGCAAGTGCGAGCATCATCGGTGTTTCTGTCTCAGCCTGTGTTTCCGCAGCTGGCTCTTCAGTTTTTACAGCAGTTTTCCTGATCTGCAGAGTATTTGTTTCAGCATCAAAGACAAATTCCCATTGTTCTGTTTCACTCTGACTCAGCTCTACAGATGTATACTTGCCTGCTTCTGCTGTAATTGTCTGTATGACATTCCCGTTCTCATCAGCAACCTGCACATTCACGGATGACGGAACATCTGCTGAATACAGCACCCCTGCATCCGTAACAACCTGCAGTCCCTTCTGTCCTTCCGGCACAGTATCCTCTGCAGTCACCTGATAGACAGGAGCTGCCGGTTCAGCAGGCTCTTCTTTTGTTTCTTCTGTCACTGTACCTGTTTCAGCTGACACTGTGCCATCCGTATTTCCTGTTTTTCCGTTTCCATCTGCATTCTGTTCCTGCTCAGGATCAGCTGCTGCTGGATCACTTAAAACATCAGACGGTACTTCAGTGTCTGTTTCGTCTGTTCCTTCATTATCAGCGGTTTGCTCTGTATCAGATGTCTCTTCTGCTGTATCCTTTTTCACGCTTAGTTCTGTATCCGATACTTCTGCGTATACTGAACCAACACTTGCCAATGCTAAGATGACAGCAAATGAGGCTGAAAAGAACCTTGCCAGCGGATTGCTGACCTTTTTCTTCTTGTTCATACAAAAATCCTCCCACAGATCCCTGTTTGCAGGCTCAATATAGCACACTTAAGTAAATTAGCATGATTATTTTTGAACTATTATTTCGAATTGATAACTGATTTGTACAAAAAAGGGAATCAGTTAAGCACTAATTCCCTTTTTACATTCAGTCTTTTACTTTCTGCAGATCGTTATAATTGATATCCGTTGGTGTTTCTCTTCCAAACAATACCGTCAGAATATTTGCTACCTGGCTCTGATCGTTCATGCTGGAAACTTTGCCTTCCATGCCGCTGAACGGACCTGATAGAATGCGAACCTGATCTCCAACCGCAAAATCTACAACAATCTTCTTATCGCTCTGTCCCATACGTCTGAGAATAGATTCTATCTCATCCGGAGATACTGGGAACGGCTTAGCACCGCCGCCTGAAGATCCGATAAATCCTGTAACACCCGGAGTATTTCTTACAACATACCAGGCATCATCTGTCATGATCATCTCAACAAATACATATCCTGGAAACAGGTTATGCATCTTTTCAATCTGCTTGCCGTTCTTGATTTCAATTTCCGGTTCTTCTGCAACCACAATTCTAAATAAGCAGTCCTGAATTCCCATTGAATCAACACGTTTCTGAAGATTGTCTTTTACTCTGTTTTCATGACCTGCATATGTATTGACTACATACCAGCGCTTCTCATGTTCATCATTAATGATCGGTTTTGTCTGTTCTGTCATGACTTACGCTCCTATCCCGAGCCAGCGTAAAATGAACGTGACTACGAACTCACACAGTACAAAATACAATGCAAAGAATACTGTGAATATCAATACTTCGCCTGTACTTTTTCCTGTATCCTTAATCTTTGGCCAGCGTACACGCTTTGCTTCTTTTTGTATTCCGCTGATACTGAACCACTTATCCATATATGATTCCTCCTACTTTGTTTCTTTATGCAGGGTTACTTTCCCGCATTTTGGACAATACTTTTTTAATTCCAGCCGTCTGTTCTTGGCCGCTGCGCTGCGTGACATGGTATAGTTCCTCGACAGACACTCTGTGCAGGCAAGGGTTGCTTTATCATCTTTCGCCATAATGAAAACTCCTTAATTGCCTTAACACTTTAGCACAACTGCTGTCACAGCGTCAATAAAATGAGATATACCGATGCCTTATGCAGCAGTATCGGCACTCACTGTCTTTTCATCTCCAAAAGACATATTTGCATATATTGTTTCCATCCGCTGATCAGTAAATCTAGTATCAAGAAACTGCTCAAACGAATTCGATGCATCTATTCCATTTCTTCTATCTGTCCAGCGTTTTACTGCCACAATGGAAACAGCAGAATCAAACGCAAGAAATACTACCATACAGACAGTGACAATCTTGCCAATTCTATTGGGTATCTTAAGAAATGATTTTGCAACTCTAGGATATATGCTCTTGATCCAAATAATTCCAAGAAATCCCCAGAAGATCGAATACAGAAGGCATATTCTGCCTTGCAGGTTATATGGCATATTGCTGTAGTCCCACGATACCGAGCCAATCAGCATTTCCTGAAAGAATGAGCAGAAGTATTCAAGCACACTGCCCACAATGAATCCGCCAATAAAACTGAAGATATGGCTGCGGTTGCGGTACTTATACAGTGTAATGGACATGAACACAGCTCCAACGCCATACAGAAGATTGAAAGGTCCGTACACCAGTCCCTGTCTGCTCTCAATATACCCATTGGTAATCAGGCACCACAGTGTTTCTAAGACCACTCCGACAAAAGATCCTACAGTCAGAAGCAGCGCAATTTTATAGAAATTCATTCCTTTTGCAAAGGAATTAATCTGCTGTTCCTCATAATCAACGAC
>CALEMD010000357.1 GCA_937902945.1 uncultured Erysipelotrichaceae bacterium
AATATCCGGATATTCACTTCATACTTTATGACAGTGATACCTATCAGCTGATGGAGCTCCTCGGGAAACGTGTCATTGAAGCAGCCGTTGTCCGTACGCCTGTATCCTTGAATGGAATTGAGAGCGTAAAAATCTCACACAACATGATGATGGTTGTCTCACGCGACCCCCTGCCGACAAAAATGAAATTGAAAAATATCCTGAGCTACCGTCTGATCATCTACCGCCGTTACGAAGCGATGATCACCGAAGCATTCAAAGATGCAAATCTGACGCCGAACATCTTCTGTGTCTGTGACAATGCCAGAACTGCATTGGCCCTGGCCAAAACAGGAAAAGGTGTTGCTCTCCTGCCGGAATCCATGAAAACAGAATGTGCAGACTCCTACATCTCCTGGATTGATTCCCGCAAAATAGAGACCGACATCCTGTTTGTAAATCCAACTGGTGAGCAGACTGAATTATCTCAAATGTTCCTGAATTCCCTGCAGCAGTATAAATAGCTGTCTGTATGATAAAGTGTTAACAAGGATTGAGTACTAACTTTTACTCATAGTTATGCTTTATTCTTCTTCGTATATTGTAATCGACTTGCAAATCGGAACCTGTTTTGGCACTTAAAAATGCCATTATTTGTGAAAATTTGAAGCGTGCTAGTGTCAAATCAAGGGAATTTTAGCATGAATGAATAGTATGTAAATTGTGCAATTCTTGTGTGAAGTAACCTTAATATACCGACTATAAGATATTCCACACAGGAATTGCATATTCTGCACACATCAGAGATAATCTAGTTTGTAAGTTCAAGATTAAGGAGACCAACCATGACATTTCCTAATAAGAAACACAATGATACTACTGACGCTCAGGCAATGACTGACAAGCGGGTCGATGATACCCTTACTTTGATGAAATCAGAGATTGAAGAAGCAAACAAGTCCGCTCAAAGAGCGGAGGAAAAGCATTCTTCTAAACATCATCATAAAAGATAGCGATTTTCTTCTATAACTTATAGGTCTCAATATCGACTGGTTCATAGTCGAATCCGTAGTGCACTCCATAGTCATCCTTGATCTTCTTGTACTCGTCAATATCGTGAAGTGAAAGAATATGTGACCTGTTCTGCAGGTATTTTGCTGTTTCTATATAGCAATAATAAATTGTGTCCAAGAAACTCAGGGACTTATTGGATGCCCTGACACGTTCAGAGCTTTTCTTCATCACAAATTCTCGATTATCACACTTATGTTCCAGATTCAGTGCAATATCCAGATCATGGATCTTTATATTCTGGGTATTCACATATGAGCCAAATACGATAAGTTCCTTTACATAATACAGGTAATACGGATCGTGATTGATCTGTTCTGCTCTCTTTAATAATTCGTTCAATTCCAGTGTGCAAGTCTCTCTTTTGAAGAGACGTTTTTTTCCTTCTGCCATAATTATTCGTGTTCCCTTTCTTCTTTTTTTAACGGTTCCTTTTTGACATGCTCAAAGACATTATCAAAATTCCGGTTCTTTTTCTTTTTTTGCTCTGAACTCTTCTTCTTTGATGTTTTTACTGTCTTTTGTTCCGCAGTATTTGCTTCAGGCTGAGTAGGGCTCTCTGCCTCTATCTGCGTCTTCTTATTCTTCAGTGCTGCATTGATCTCAGTCAGGTCCCTGTATCCTTCCTCAAGTGAGAATGGATGCAGACGGACAAGCTCCTGCACTGGCGGATCCTCTGGTGCTCCCATCGACCTGTAGAAGATATATCGGTTGAATGGAATAAACCTGGTCAGATATGGATTCTTCCTCTGACTGGCAACAATCCCCTCACCTACGGACATATGTGCAAGCCTGTCCTTTGTTACGACAGGAACGATCTCATAGTTTGCCTTCTCTTTGTTCCAACGTAGCTTGTTGCCGATACGTTCAGACATCTCCTTCAGTGTCTCCATATTGCCTCCAAGCAGATATACAACGTTCATGGTGTTGTTCTTGATCATCTCCGAAAAGTTCTTATTGTATTGGATGCTGAGTTGGCTGAAATCCTGGATGACAAGCGTGAACCTGACACCTTTGGATCTTGCTGCAGAAAGTGCATTATTGAGGTTCTTGATTGGCGGAGAGATACCAAATTCATCCCATATGATATTCAGCGGATACTTTAACCGTTGCGATGTCTCCATACGTGCCTGTCGTGCTATCTCAGCGAACAGTTGGTTCATGAACAATACAGATAACGGATAATAGGTGGATTTTTCATCATGTGC
>CALEMD010000358.1 GCA_937902945.1 uncultured Erysipelotrichaceae bacterium
ACTAGGCAGACAGGCAGAATCTTCTTTACCTGCAAATCGCTTTCTGATAAAGAATAAAGATGGCAGATGTGTTCCTGCAGTCGTTGCAGTTAAACCTCCTCATTTCATGACTGAAGCAGAAAAAAAGGCTCCCCTTGATATCAGCACTATGGTGCTTGACTGCGGAAGCCATTCTAGAGAAGAAACAGAGAATTCATACGGAATACGCATGGCGGCTCCAGCCGCACCAGATGTACAGTGTCAGTATGATGAAGAACATGATCTGTTCTCAGGCAAGGCATTCGACTGCAGAATCGGTGCTGCTGCTGAGATTGAATCTATGAAACAGCTGCAGACTGCAGCACTGAATATTGATGTTCATGCAGCTTTCTCATCTCAGGAAGAAGTTGGAGAAAGAGGCGTGCTTGCTAACACTCGTGCAATTCATCCTGATATAGCTATCTGCTTTGAAGGATGTCCTGCAGATGATACGTTTACGCATGGTGCTATGACACAGACCTCCATGGGTAAAGGCCCGATGCTTCGTCACTTTGATACATGCATGATTACCAATCCGCGCTTTCAGCGTTTTGCACTTGATACCGCGGAAAAATATGGCATACCTTGCCAGGAATCCGTAAGAGCAGGCGGCGGAACAGACGGCGGCATTATTCATCTTTATGATGTGCCTTGCATCGTCATTGGCATTCCTGTTCGCTATATACACTCCAGCAACTGCTATGCATGCTTAAAAGATGTAACCGCCGCAGCTGATCTAGCAGTAAAGATCTGTATGGATCTGAACGCTGATATCATCCATTCATTCTAGTGAAAAGCAGCGACTCATTCAGCCGCTGCTTTTTTCTTTGTTTTGCACATCTTCCCGTCTGAAAGAATTCGGTCATAGTTATCAATCTTATAATTGAGTCTGTCTAATGCGGTCTGCATTTCAGTGATTTTGTTCTGAAGCAGTTCTCTTTGTTCATTCAGCATCTGTCTGCGGGCCTCATTGGTTTTGCTTCCTTGATGATACAGGCGCACATATTCTATCAATGCTTCAATCTGTATTCCTGCTGAACGCATACATCGGATAAATTCAATCCAGCCGCATGATTCATCATCATAATTTCGAATACCATTTTTATCGCGCGGAACAGGAGGAAACAGACCGATACGCTCATAATATCGAAGCGTATCCGCACTCATTTCATATCTTTCAGATACTTCTGCAATGGTCATGCTTTTTTATCTCCTTTTTCAAATTCTTCTGCTACTTTCTGCAAAAGATCTGGTATTGGAAGATGCTGAGGACATACACGGGCACACTGACCGCAGCGTATGCAATCAGATGCCTTGCCCGCACCTGCCTTCTCACTGCTGACTGAATAGTATAATGAACTATTCCAATCTTTATACATCTGCTTTGCATTATAGCAGGAGAAAAGATCAGGAATGCGGATCTTCTTCGGACATCCATCCGTACAGTAATGACATGCTGTGCAGGCAATCGTGTTCATTCCATGAAGAATGTCCACCACTTCACCTACTGCCTTTCTCTCTGTATCATCAAGAGGCTTGAAGTCCTTCATATAGCTGATATTATCCTGTGCCTGTTCCAGTGTACTCATACCCGAAAGAACCATGAACACCTGCGGCTGCGATGCTGCAAAACGTATGGCGTAACTAGCAGGACTGCCACCATGCAATGCATTCAGAATACCCTTAGCCTGATCAGGAAGACGATCAGCCAGCGCTCCGCCCTTGCATGGTTCCATAACAATGACCGGTTTATTATATTTCACACATACATCGTAGACTTTATCACTTTCAACTCCGGAATCTGTTATATCACGATAGTTATACTGGATCTGCACATATTCAATTTCCGGCTGTTCTTTCAGAATTCTATCTAGAACATATGCTTTATCATGAAACGAGATCCCCATATGTCTGATCTTTCCCTCTTTTTTCAAAGCGAGAACTTCTTCAAATGCATGGCTGCTCTTATATCTGTCATACAGTTCGTTCGTTAAGGCATGCATTAGGTAATAATCAAAATAAGTTACACCGCATGCCTCCAACTGTTTCTCAAATAGAGGACGTATGTCTTCCTGTTTCTGCCAGTAATTTCCGGTCAGCTTATCAGTAAGAGTGAATGAATCACGCGGATGTCTTTTGACAAGACACTCACGCATTGCTGTTTCGCTGCTTCCAGAAATATATCCATGCGCTGTATCAAAATATGTAAAGCCATTATCAAGAAACAGATCAACCATCTTTGATACCTGCTCCAGATCAACTACTCCTGACCCTCCAACTTCTCCCGCGAGCATTGGCAGACGCATGCATCCAAATCCGAATTTTTTCATTTTCTACTCCTTCGACTGACCGCGCAGTCTCATCATTGTTATGTTCAATTCTTTCAGTGCAAGAGTCGGATCATGAATATCCACAACTGTCTTTTCCATCGGACACATGTCTGTCTTTGCATCATTCATAATTGTTTTCACTGCAGTTCCATATGCATATCTGATTTTTTCTTCATTCAGATAATCTATAGCCGTTTCACTGATTACCTCAGCATAGATGTCAGAAATAGATGCGTAATCCATCAGCATTGCTGCTGCTTTGCCTACTACTTTATCTGCGCAGCTGTATCCAGATAGATCTGTATGTTCCTGGATCATCTGCATCAGACAGCTGATGCCGCGCCCTTTCTTTTGAATAATGCTTTCTCCTTTTACAAGTACAATACTGGCATCGCTATTCTCTAGAAGCTCTATAGCTTTCTCGATATCGCTCATGCCTGTATCTCTTCAGCGGCCTTCAGCCACATGTCGATCTTCTTCTGTGATTCATCAACCGTACTTCCGCGCAGCGGAATACCTTTATGCAGAATACTCTCCGGAAGCAATTTCTGCAGATCTATTTCACTGTGCCCCATTGCACTTCCTTCATGTGTGCAGAACGGCATAATCAGCTTGCCTTTCAAATCGACAGACTCAAGGAATGTCCATACCGGCATTGGCATTGTTCCCCACCAGCATGGATAGCCAACAAACAGAACATCATACCTGCTCATATCAGGCAGCTGATTTGTCAACTTCGGTCTTGCGTTTTCATTCAGTTCATTCTTTGCATAATCACAGCATTCTTTATATTCAAATGGGTATTGCTGTTCTGCTTGAATTTCCAACAGATCCCCGCCTATAAGCCCATGAATTATTTCGGCTGCTTTCTCTGTATTTCCTTTTTTCAAGTCCTGATATCCATCTGCAGTGTAGTTCATACCCTTATGAGAAAAATATGCAATCAAACATTTGCTTTCATTGAATTTCATTATTGAATCCTCCAGTTCTTTCTTAATTTAATACTTGGAGTGTACTCTAAGTCAACAGTTTCATGCAAAAACCGGAAGTAAGCTTCCGGCATCTTATTGAATATCATGTGTCACTTCCGTTTCATTGCTTCCTACTTCTTCATATATCCATTCTCCTTCAATCACAATTTCTTCTTGGATATTTGCACCATTATCTGGCTGTTCATAGGGAATATCTGCTGTCGGTCCGTTACCAGTGCTCTGCACGTCTGTGTCATTCTTTCCCTGTGCCTGTCCATCCACATCAACCATCAATGTCTTAACTGCTGTATTGCCCGAGTAATCGCTGACTCTGTAAAGAACCTCCTGCAGTCCTGTTTCATGAAGCTGGCTGCTGCATGATACTTCCTTTGTTAGATTGCCATCTACCGTATCGTTGGCATAGGCAATATATGCTCTGCAGTCAAATGGCTTATCAAAATCCGAATAGACAATCTGATCTTTTATAAGCTGCAGATCCGGTTCTGTCTTATCTACGACTTTTACTCGCATTGTTCTTACTGTTTCCTGTATATCATTGACAAGCCTATATACTGCTGTATGGCTGCCTGGTATAGAGGTATCAATAGCATCCGGATAGATCAGCTGAGCTGAATGATCTGAACTGGTTTTAACATACTGTGACGGTTCAAACACTTCTCCGCATTCCAGCTGTACGGATGTTTCGGATAATTCCAATACAAGCATATTATCCTGAATGCTGCCGGTGAAAGGTTTAAAGAAGAATGCATACAGAAGAAATGCTGCGGCAGCCAATCCAGAAACTATTCCTGTGGCTGCCGCAAGCGGGCTGATTCGTCTTTGAATCCTTTCATTGCTCTCCAATGCAATTCGATAAATACGCATCTGTTCAGGAGTATTGCGGCAGTCTGCATATTGCCGTATCTGTGAATACGCAAGACCATTTTCCAAACCCAAGCGGATCTGTTCCATCTGCAGGTAATTCAGCCATGGTTTATTTACTTTCATTAGCTGCGCATGTGTCAGACCATTTGTCTTTCCGATCTGAATCTGCTGTTTTTGCAGATATGTCAGATTTGGCGAAAGAACTCCGTTCATTACTCTTTGAAATTTCATTTAAAACACTTCCAATGCCGTCAGCACAAATCTTGCATTTTCTGCGCTCATATCACAGGTAACAAGCGTCAGTATCTGCTGACCGGAATAGACAGCACCATCTGTTTTCTGAAGCAGATAGGGTTTGGTTTCAAGGAACATATTTCTTGCATCCTGATCTGTCGCAAATAGATTATTATGCCAGCCTAGATACACATCCTCATCATCTAGATCATAGCGGGCAAAAGAGACAATCTGATATGTCCTGCTGCTGATATCATCACTTAGAGTCAGAGTGCCGAATCGGTCATAATACTCCTTCTGTGCATACTCTTTCAGAAATGTGAAGTTGTAATCCTTTGTCTTTGATGAATGTCCAAATACAATTCTGTTATTGGATCCATTATCTGGGCATTGCGTTTCATCAATGAATAATGCTCCCATTGTGTCATATTCTTTATCAACGTTATGAAGCATGTAATAATCTGGATTGCTGCTCACAAGAATCGGCATCTGCACCATGCCATCTTCATTCTGAAATTCAATCAGATATTTCACTTCATTATTAATGGTCTGATAGTCTGATAGTGTATCCTGCTCTTCTTCGAAACTGCGCCACTGAAATGTACGAGAGGAAGGAGCGGATATTTTCTTTTCAACAGAAGGCATGATCGCAATGCATATAGCAGATAGAATAGCTACTCCTGTAAATATAACTGCATTTTTCTTTCGCAGTCTGCGCATAGATCTCCCTTCTCGGCTTTTTCTCCCATTTTCCGAATGATCAGTGTATTCTTGATTTTCTTCAGTTTTTGATTTGTACGGTAATTTCGAACAATATCTGTTGTTCTTTCTGCTTCAGCAGTGACAACTTCACAAGCATTGCCAACGATATATCCTAGAGGCGATTTAATTTCACACACTTCAATTTTTGCTCCGTAAGGAATATCTTTTATTTCAATCATTCCCTTCTGAACATTGATTTCAGTTATTTCATCTTCTTTTGAAAGATAATAGCTTCCATCTGCTAGATCATTCATCACCAATTCGCCGTAAATGTTTGTATAACCGCTGTAGACTATTTCTTCAAATGCATTCGTTTTAGCTACTTTTACAAACACACCCGATTTTCCAGCGGCTGCGGTTTTCTGCTCATTCGTTTTGGACAGATACCATGAATTGCCTTGCTCATCTTCATAAGTAACTGCTGAAATACTGCCGTCTTTCTCCTGCCACAATCGCGCAATCACCATTTTCTTTTCTATCGGCCTGCTTATATCTCCCGGAACCGTATTCTCAAACATTTCATATGTGCTGCCAAATGATTCCATTTTAATTGATGAACCAGATGTTTCTTTTATCAGCCATTGTATGCCTGCATATTCAAATGCATCCCCAGGCAGTATCTCATCCATTCTCTGTTTCCGCAGAAGAGTAAGTATCTGTGAAACAGATGGCATTGATATCATCTGATTGATGCTCAGCGAAAACACACTGCCTACTTTCGGCTCGGCTGTATTCAGCTTCAGAATCATTTCCTGGTATGTAATAGGCAGAAGATTTATCTGCTGTTCTGCTTCAGTAAAAATACCGCCTGTCACAAATACGCCAAGATTATGCGCCCCGAATTTTTCATCAGATAGAATTGCTTTCAGCTCGATCGGCCGATGCTTGGTATCATCCGTGTCATAAACCGTTGCCGATACAATGACTTCCTGATTGCTTTGCTCATCAAACAGATCCTTTGCGTCTTCTTTCTGCAGCGCCAGTATTCTGTATTTTTTCAGTGCTGAAATGTCTTCTTTTTCATGAAGTTCAAATACTGTTCCCACTTTGACCTCTGAACATGTTCGCAGGATATCCTGATAAAGCATCATCGAAGTGGAACTATAACCGTCTTTTGGCACTGTATACTTCTGTCCGGCTTTATTACCATCAAAAGCAGCTATTACAATCTGCGTATCATCGACTGCTTCAATGCGCCAGCGTCGCAGTTTCCCATCAACGACGGCTCTCCACACATAAACCATGTCCGCCACTTCTGCATCATTCGGTATATCTTCTATGCTAATTCTTGAAATCTCTGAAGACTGTTCTTTTTCATCTATCACCGTGTTTTCTTCGGTGATATTGCGAAAGGAGAACCAGGCATTGTTCAGCAGGTCTGAGTGATTATCCTGGTCAACTTTGAAAACCTGCAAATCCAGTATGCGTCTTTTATTCTTCAGTTCAGCGTGTATCTCATTGCTTCCTGCTTCAGCGTCCATTTTGAAAATATGGCAGGCTTCCTGTGATCCAAACTCAAACCCATCAGGCAGTGAGCTTTCACATGCCATATAGGATCTTCCCCATTTCAAGCCGTGTATTGCAATAGAACCATCTGCCTGTTCTTTAGAAGATACAGTGAACGACTGTATATCCATACCGTTCAGCTGATAGTAATACTTACCTGCCTCAAAATCAGATACATCAATTACAGCATTTTCATCAGAGATTCTATCTGCTGCCTTCTGTGTCAGTTCTAAATCCTTATAGATTGCAGCGGCAGTATATGGAAGCGGCATATTGTGATCATTGGTATCTGTAATTCGCAAATACTGCTTCCCAGTTTTTCCTTTGAAAAGAGGCAATACCTTTTTGGTTCCTGTCCCAGTGCTGGATATGATAATTCTCTGTCTTCTCAGGATATTGCCATCTGTATCGCAGATGAGAAGAGTGGCATAATCATTTGCTGAAGTCTTCAAATATATGATGTTTTCTTCTTCTGCAATTTCCAATGATGGGTGAATTCCATCGATCCGGATTGATGCTGCATCCTTGAAAATTTCGCTTAGATTGATCTTTTCAGAAACCGGAAAATACATGATTTCAGCAGTCTGATATCGATTATCAATGATCTCTTCTATCGTGAAGACTCTTTGCGTCTGCATATTCTTTACTGTCAGTATCTGCTTGCAAACTGGATCATTCTCTATCTGCAGCAGCTGATATTCTGTTCCTCTGACAGTGAAGATATCTTTGTTCAGAATCAATCGCTTAGCATCCAGGTATTCCTCATAGCTGAAGACTGATTCTGTATCATCTGCCGCAACCGTTATTGTTTTTCCTTCTTCATCAATGACAGTGACTGCATCCTTATCAAGCTTTTCTATTTTATAGATATGCGTATCTGCTTCAAAACTGTCACCCACTTTCTTGATCTCATTTCTCGCATTTTCAAAGTCTTCATAGAGTACTTCTTCCGGCTTATCAATACGCAATGTATATACAGGATTGTTCTGTTCATATGGGTTGGTGTTTTCACCATTTACAAGTTCTGTTTCATAGTATATCCACTCCTGATCTTTCTGTTTCAGCGAATAGATTTTATTGTCATTCATAGTTTTCTTTAATGACCATTCATATCTGACACCATTCACTTCAAACGAATCTGAACCCTGCAATAGATCGGCTATCTGTTTATATGCGAACGGTGCATCTTTTTCTTTTGAATAGATTATTCTGATCACCATTGAAGGAGATTGCATCAATGTATTTGTATTGCGATCATTTGCATATGCAGTGCTAAGCACTGTATAGGAAATGCCATCAATAGCAAAGTCTATTCCGGCAATGGTTTTCTGATGCCATTCTCCGTATACCATATCGTTTTGAACAAATGCTTTGCCAGCCGGATAGTCTTCAGAAACACGTGCATATTCTTTGTCCAGATACTCCTGATAATGAATTGGTGTCACATCAATTGTCTTTTCTTTTGAAATCATGAATCTTCCATACGATGATTCAGCTTCCAGAACATGATTGATCACATCCTGATAGATGACTTTATAGGATATTCCATGATTCGTGAATATCGTTCCTATCGGCATATCAGGATTCTCAAGATCCTCATATCGAATATCCGACTGTCCTACAGCATCATCAAAGGGGCGAAGATGAATAGATGTGTCATTGCTTAAACTGTTTACTGTCGGTCTTTGATTGACCCATTGAAGATCTATTTCCTTGCCCTTAACATGTGTCACAGTGAACTCAACATCTTTTGTTTCTATATGCACGGCTTTATCTGCTTGAATACCGGAAGCGAGTTCCACTTGATATTCCTTCAAATCCCTGATGAAAGACACTGTTATACTGCTGGTATCAGCGGCAGTTTTTACAGTATATTCTGTACCGTCTATTTCAAAAACTCCTGTGACCGGCAGTGAAAGATATGCATCATCTATCTGATCATACTGAACACCTTCATAATCAATCTCTTCAGTTTCTGATATCGGTAGTACACGTACTGTTCCAACCTGGCATCCTTCAGTGTGGTATGGCTGCACGCATGCTCCGCCATTGTTAAAGCCGGCAGGATCTAAAACAGATGTTCCATCTTCTCGCACTTTGAATGAATGGATCAATGTCAGATAATCTATATCTTCCGGTTTCCCATCTCCTGACTCCAC
This sequence comes from uncultured Erysipelotrichaceae bacterium, assembly GCA_937902945.1. Taxonomy (GTDB): domain Bacteria; phylum Bacillota_I; class Bacilli_A; order Erysipelotrichales; family Erysipelotrichaceae; genus Bulleidia. The sequence goes on from CALEMD010000358.1 coordinate 8,866, forward strand.
CGCTGTTCTGCTGTCTGAGACAGTATATTCATTGCCTCTTGAATCACTTACGGTATATATCGGATTGGTAACATCTGTGACTCTGAACTCTTCTGTTTCCGGTATATACACTGGTACATCTTCATAGGAAATCCATTCCGGTTTGATGATTTCCATTGTCATTCCTTCAGCTAGCAGAACGATGCTGAATGCACTGTTTTCAAGTACAGTGAATACTGTGGCTGCTTGATTCCATGTTCCATCATCTTTCCGCAATGGATATGCAAGTTCAAATGTATCATTTTCAGCCAAGCTTTCCGGATTGGGAATATCTGCATACACTGGCTGAATCTTTTCAAGATCTACAATGTACTCTTCCTGCGGTGTTATGAGGATGCCGCTGTCTGCCGCATGTTTCACTGTATAAAGCACATGGTCAAAGAGAATTATATTTCCCGGTAATAATTCTGTGTTCTGATTCTTTGCGGCTTCTTGAAACTCTGCAATAGAAGGATCCGTAGTCTTTGATACAAGAATCGTGTCTTTTCTTTCTGTATCAATGATGGATACCGTTTTGCCATCCTTCTCAGGAAGTGCTGACAGAGCCATTCTGTATGTGCCGATTTCATCATCTTCTGCAGTATCAGTCGCGTGCTGCTTAAAAAGAGATTGAACTTCAAAAGTATCTTTCAGCCGCATGCTTAGAGGCAGCTGATATCTTGAGAATAGTATTCCATCTGCACCTGTTTCCGCATATTTGATGGCTTTTACTGTATATCGCAGATTATCTTCCTGCTCAATTCGATAAAGATATCCATCTATCCTGAAGATATCTCCTATCTGCATTGCTGAATTCTGTTTCAATTGACCATAGTTCAGCGACGACAGATTCTGAAAACGGTCCAAATTGATTTCTGTTCCTAGCTGCACTGCATCTTTTGATAGATCAAATCTGTATTCATCTTCTATTTCAAAGAGTTCAAATTCAGCATCATTGATCTTGATAAATCTGTCTTCTTCATCTTTCTTAAACAGATTCAAGCTGACATCGCGCAATGCATTTACAAACTGCATTTTCTGTACTGTATACGGTGCCTGTGTCTTTGCTGAAAACACTCTTTGATCGAGAATATAGGGATTGGTTGCATTCACTTCTTTCAGCCACCATGTTCTGTCATTCGGCAGAAATCCATCAATATGCAGAATGCCATCTGTACCGATCTGCCATGTACGCACTGAGCTGCCATCTTCACTTAATATTGGATAATAGAAACTCTCAGCATTGATTCTATTGCCCTTTCCATCTTCATCGTTCTTGGTTATCTGATCAGCGTCATGAACTGCTGTCCAGTTTGCATCGTTCAATCCAGTTTTCTGATACTGCCGCATAGGGTCTTCACACCATGCAATCATGAACTGTGTCCCAGCAGAATTATTTCCTGCCTGATAGTATTCATCCATCTTTTCTACTTCGATATCTGAAGTTTTCATTTTGAAGGACAGCTTATACTCAGGTGTTGGATCATCAGAGCTTTCCCCAAAAAGCTTCTGATTTGCACCGCTGGAGTAGATCAGAATGCCATTCATCATATTTTGACATTGGTCACTTCGGCGCTTAAAAGTCAGAGTCTTCCCTGCTGCAGTATCCCAGCCTTCATAGTAAAGAGAATCAATATCGACCAGCATATTATTCCCATTCACCTTAAGGTTGATTCCATTATGACTTTCCTGCGGTTCTTCTAAGAACCAATCGAGAACATTGTTTGTATCATTCAGTGTCAGTGTCTGATCATATTCCACCTGGTGTTTTGCAGTTCCATGCCATGCGTCCGCAAAAGATGGCACCGTGTCATAGGAATCCGCAAGGTTTTCAATAGACTGCATCAGAGTATCTACTGATCCTCTTCCCATCGTGCATGTCTTAAACTCATATGTCGGTTCCCCACCGCACATCTGCAGACCGGCATTGATCGTTTCATATTCTGCAGGTGCGATCACTTTCCATATTAAAAGCTGTGTTGCAACATATGCATCATAAGAAGTTCCTGTCATTGGATGGCCATAACCAAACCACGCCAATCTTTTAACTGTCAATGCATCTTCAGGTCTTGCGTTCTGCCATAGATCCGCAGTATAGGATGGCCCATTTGCTCCATTCAATATGACAAGCACACCCGGCTCTGCACAATAGCCTGGACGTCCGTTCACTTCAAACAGAGAAATGTATTCAAAATTTCCGCCGGCAACTGCTGGTATCTGTGCCACTCTGCCGTGACTTGTCAAAGGATAGGTCAATTCCGAAAAGGTCTGTATACCCTGTCTCTGCTTTCCCTGGCTTTCTGGATTCAGTCTTGAGGATGCATGAGCAGCAGTCTCATTCAGATCTATAATCCCTTCTTTGTCGATCAGCACTTCATCCTGGGTATAGGCAATCATAGGCTCTTCGCTTTCAGCAGGCAAAACTGGGCTGACAGACGGAATAAACGATGGCTCTTCTGTAGGAAGAACTGATGCTTCTGCGGCTGCTTCCGACATTGGCGCTGGGTTCCTCCTGGGCATTTACAGGCAGTATTGCCTGCATGATAATCATTCCTGCAATAATCAGTTTCGATGTTTTCTTCATATTCTATCTCTCCACCCATTACATATGATGCAGAGAAGAATATCCCCCAAAAGAAAAAGCCCTTTCGGACTTTTTCCATATCTGCTTTAGATAGCCCAGCGGCCTTTTTCAAATACCGTTACTTCTTTTCCAGAAGCATCTGTACCTACAATCTTCATGTCTTTTGAACCGATCATGAAATCAGTATGAATCATTGATTCATTATAGTTTTCCTTCTTCACAGCATCTTTGATGCTCATTTCCTTAGCACCTTTGATAGCTTCTTTAATGCCTGCGCCCAATGCTATGTGACAGCTGGCATTTTCATCAAACAGTGTATTGTAGAACAGTGTGCCAATCTTATTGATCGGAGAATCATATGGAACCAGCGCAACCTCACCGAGATAGCATGAACCTGCATCCATCCCAATCATTTCTTCAAACTGCTTCTGTCCCTTCTTTGCAAATACCTTTACTGCCTTGCCGTTCTTGAAATACACTTCGAAGTCTTCAATCAATGTGCCGTTATAACTCAATGGCTTGCTGGCGACAACCACACCTTCAGCAGTGTATTTATCTGGGAATGTAAAGACTTCTTCAGTTGGCATATTGACACAGCTGTATATGCCATTCAGTTCTTTTTCATAAGCTGTGCACCAGATATGCTTCGGATGAAGGCCAAATGTGAAATCAGTTCCATTGCTGGAAGTATAATGCAGTGACTTGAAGTGATAGCGATTCATTACTGCCGCTTTCTTTTCAAGTGTACGGATATGATCTTTCCAGTTCTTATACGGATCGCCCTTGTCCATACGCATTGTCTTGATAATCGCTCTTTCCAGTTTCTTCATAGCCTCTTCCGGCTTCAGTCCTGGATACATCTTCTTTGCCCAAGGCAATGAAGGCATTGCGACAATGACCCACTGATACTTTCCTTCAATGGCATCGCGGTACTTCTTGATCTTCGGATAGATTGCCTTGCGCGGTTCTGTCATCTTCTTAACAGGAACATCCGCAAGTATATCCGGATCACTGTCTTCAATGTAAATCATGACCGGCAGTTTCTCAGCCATGTACTGATACTTAGCCTTTGTCAAACCATCCAGTTCTGATAATGTCTCAATACTCTCCGACATAAGACTCATCTTGCGGATACTGTCATTCATCCAATCGACAGTTACTTTGCGAGCATGGCATTTATAGCACTCTTCAACAATATCAGCGGCTATTTCTGCATTGGCAGTAGAAACACGTACGATAACATCCTGTCCCTTCTGTACATTTGCGCCGATTTTAACAATAACCCGCGCATACTCTTTTCTTAATTTCTCGTTCATACAATCCTTCTTTCTTTTCGCTATTATAGCATGAGAGTTATCTGTTGCTCTTTGCGGCAATATTGTATTTTTCGTATATATTCTAATTTTGAATTTTTCAGCTCAAAAGAAAACCCCGAATACCGAAGTATCGAGGTTCTTGAGAAAATTAACGCTTGCTGTACTGCGGAGCACGACGAGCTGATTTCAAGCCGTACTTCTTTCTTTCCTTCTCACGGGAATCGCGAGTCAGGAATCCAGCTTTCTTCAATGCTGCACGGTAATCAGCGCTTGCTTCAAGCAATGCTCTGGAAATACCATGACGCATAGCGCCTGCCTGACCTGTGTATCCGCCGCCGCAGACATTGATCTTGATATCAAATGCCTTTGTGGTTTCAGTCAGTTCCAGCGGTGCATTTACTTCCATACGCAGAGTAGCCTGCGGAAGATACTTCTCCAGTGTCTCACCATTTACAGTAATGACGCCTGTACCAGGAGTCATAAAGACACGTGCAACGGACTTTTTACGGCGTCCTGTACCAATATACGTTACTGCTGTTTTCTTCTTAGCAACCATCGTCTTTATCCTTCCTTAGTCCTTGATCATCAGTTCAACTGGTTTCTGAGCCTGATGAGGATGTTCTGAGCCTGTGTAAACAAACAGGTGTGTACGCATAACATCACCGAGTTTTGTGTGCGGGAGCATGCCTTTGATGGACTTTTCAACCCATTCAACCGTATACTTTTCACGCATTTCCTTCGTTGATCTGACGCGCAGTCCATTAGGATACTGGGAATGAGAGAAGTAGAACTTCTTTGCATCCTGATCTCCTGAGATCTGCACTTTGTCTGCATTGATTACGATTACATAATCACCGCAGTCAACGTTCGGTGTGTAGGTCGGCTTATTCTTACCTCTTAATACTGTGGCAATCTGGGTTGAAAGACGTCCCAGTGTTTTACCTGTCGCATCAACGATGTACCATTGACGGACAACTTCTGCCGGTTTAATCATTGTTGTCTGACGCATATTTTTAATTCCTCCATAATGTAGTTTTCCGGGGCTACATTTGGCATGAGATGCCGATTTACATTCTATGATTTGATGGCTTTAAAGTCAAATATTTTCACGCTTTTCTGCATATATTTCGCTTCAAAAGGTCAAAATCAGAATGTAAATCGGCATCTCATGCCAAAT
>CALEMD010000359.1 GCA_937902945.1 uncultured Erysipelotrichaceae bacterium
AGATATACACACAGAAATGCTGGAATAAAGTAGAAAATGAATGGGAATATCTGTGAGGCAAACAGGTTCATTGTTTTAACACCGCGGATATTTCCCTCTGCTGCGTACTTATCTGCTTTATGAACCCAGATTGAGTTCATGGACATTTTGGCATTCTGCGCCAATACACCAAGCAGACCCAGTGGAACAGAAATTGCCAACCCGGTAGAAGCATCCAACCCTGCTATCATAGTCATTGCCACCCCTAAATAACCGGCAACAGCCATTTCATTAGGCAGTGATCCTCCCACGGCCAACAGTCCGATATAGGCACTCATGATCGTTGCACCAACTTGCAGACCATATGTCAGGTTTCCAAACATAAGACCGCAGATCAGACCTCCTATCAATGGAGCTCCAAAGTAGCACGACCATCTCAGCCACATCGGAAAAGCAGATGATACCAACCAACAAAGCAAACCAATTACTATTGCATAACCTAACATCCTATCTCCTCCTTTAGTTAGATTAACTTCCTAACATCTACTTCCGGATCTGTACTCAGCATCCGAAGATAAACGTTAACTCCCTTATCACACATAGCTTTTACTTTTGTCATTTCATCCTTAGACATGAATACCCTTTTACTGATTGGCTTTCGATTTGGTCCAGAGCCAATATTTCCAATGTCCAAGTCACTTAATGGATAACCGTGTTCTAACATCTCATATGCAGTCGTGACTGTTTTGAACAAAAGCATGGTATTCTCTTCACTTCTGTCTTCATTCAGTTTGTTAATTGCATTGTCGATGCTCAGCACTTCTACTGTTACTCCTGTCGGTGCTGCCATTGTCATGACATCTGCCATGAAACTATCTTTTGCCAGTGACTCATCTATTAGCAATATTCTCTTTACTTCTAATAGTTTTGACCAAGATGCAATTACCTGTCCATGGACTAGACGCTCATCCACTCTGCTTAATACAATTTTCATCTGTTCCCCTTTCTCTTTTCAATAAAGTCAACGATTCCTCTTGTTCCTGCTTCAATTGCCATTGCAGACAGATCTTCCTCATTTGAGCTCTCATTTACTGAGTTAATAACTTCGAGAAGCATTGGAAGATTCATGCCGGTTATGATTCTTACCTTATCCTTGTTTTCTTCCAGCAAGGAATCATAGACTTTAGCAGATGTTATAAATGGAGTTCCTCCCAGCAGATCTGTAAATATCAGTACTCCTTCTTTTTGGTGATTTGTTACATAACTTCTGATCTCATTTTCATATGCATTGGTATCTTCACCAACCTGCAGTGAATAAGTATCAACATTTTCTGTTTTCCCTAAAATCATCTGAACAGTTTCTTTCATTTCGGAAGCTAAATTGCCATGTGACAGCAGAAGTATCTTCATGTCTGGTTCTCCTTTATGAGTAGTATAATGGTCTAAATTCAACCGTCAAAAATTTATTAACGATTATGCCAAAATTATTTGTGTGTTACATTACAGCCCAATAAAAGATCAAAACTCCTTTATATTTTCTGCTAGTGTGTTATAAGTGTGTCTTATTAACAATAAATATCATTACTAAATCAGTTTGTGTGTATAATTAAGACACGAAGCAAAGCAAATCGACACACTTTTGAGGGAGACTATGAAAAGAATAGATACAATTGAAGAATATATCCGAATAAATACACGATCATTGATTCAGAATAACAATCTCGAGCAAAATCAAATGAATGCACTCGTTATCTCGCAAGATTTGAAACTCGATCGTGCAAATATATCAAAGGACCTAAACACTCTCTGGCGCAACGGTAAAATACTCAAGGTTGAAGGCAGACCTGTAGTGTTTTATGACATCAGCGTTTTGCTGAATGTATATGGTATCAGTCACCTGCCACAAACCATTTATAAAGGTGAGTCTATTCTCGATTATCTCTCTCAACAAAAAGCAGCAGTCATAAAAACCGATATTGATTCAATTGATACTATGATTGGTGCAAAAGATTCTCTTGCCGATCAGGTACAGCTGGCAAAAGCTGCTGTTGCCTATCCTCCTTACGGGTTGCCAATACTTATCACAGGAAATGTCGGTGTAGGCAAATGGAGATTTGCAAGCGATCTGATGTGCTTTGCAAAAAATCACAGCTATAAAACACAGGAAGCAAATTTTCAACGTATTGACTGTCAAATCTATGCGCAGAACGATGAAAGTTTTCAGCAGTGTATTTTTGGTGCTTCTAAAGGAGCAACCATTTCTACACAGGAACGGTTTAAGAAAGGTATGCTTGAAGAGTGCGCTGATGGATTTATATATTTAGACAATATCGACAAACTTAGTAACAGCAGCATCGATCTTATAGTTGATCTTCTCGAGAGAAAAAACTATGCAAGAATTGGAGAAACACAGCAGCGTCCGCTTAGCTGTATGATTATAGCCAGCACATCCGATCCAGCCTGTAACAAGATCAAATTTCTCCTGAAGTATTTTCCTGTTCATATAACAATTCCTAGTCTAGACAGTAGAAATCTGAACGAGAAGATTGAAATAATACTGGAGTACTTTTCTGAAGAAGCAAAAAACATTCATCGCCCCATTCGTTTTCATAAAGATATACTTGCCTGCTTTGCACTTGCAGACTATAAAGAAAACCAGATCGATCTAAAGAACGAGATACAGCAGACATGTTCCCGTGCTTATTTGGATGCTTCCACTACTGGTTTGGGTGTCCTCCCCATCGGTTATCAACATCTATCCATTTCTTTGTTATCGAATAAGCCTTCTGACGAGCTGACACACAGAGTCTCACGAGTATTGAATCTATTAGAAGGTGAGTACATTCTGATCGATGAAAGCGGTTATTCCAAAGCCAATGATTATCTCAAAAACTCTAGCAGTCGTTTTGGTATCTCACGTATGAACCAATTTGTAAACGAATTCAATACAGATATTGAAGAACTAGACAACGAAAACAATTATATCGTTGAAAATATTACATGTCTTGCAAACTGTGGCAACGCACAGCTGCTTGCATTGCAGAATTCAATAGATAAGAATGTATATAGAATTTTCAGAGATAATATCGCAAGTAAGAATACGATCAGTGTTTTTCAACAGAACCCGCAGCTTCTCTACGGCATTCTTCTGCATGTCTCAAACCTAATAAAGCGAACCGTTAATCAGAAAGATAATACGCATACTTCTCCTGAATCTTCAAATGCACAGCCTCAGATCAATGAGGAATATCAAGATGCGGAAAGAATCGTAAAAGAACTCAACAGTTTCTATCACATCAATATCAGCCAGAAAGAAATTCAGTTCATCGCAATGTACCTTTCCATAACTAACAACTGGTCAAGTACTCTGTATCCTTCTATTCTCCTGGTTGGACACGGAGAACAACTAACTTCTGATCTTCTCGAATATATAAAAGATGAAATTCCAGAATCACTGCATATCTCAGCAGTCAATTTCAAAAACGGCATGCAGATAAATGATCTTCTTGAATACGTGACAATCAAAGCAAGAGCAATTGATAACGGAGCCGGCATTTTAGTTATCTCTGATTATGAACCCTTGCTCAGTATTTCAGATTATCTGCGCACAAAAGAGGGACTGAAAGCCAGAACCATTCATCCTCTCAGTATCCCTCTTGTTATGAATTCAATAGATCAGATTATTCAGCATAAAACAATAGATCAGATTGCTCAGTACTTCCAGAACAGCCTTGTCTCTTCAAACAGTCTCACAACCCAGCAGGACAGTTTCATCAAGAAGCTTACAAACGATTATATTAGTGGTAGTTTAACTTTTTTGAACGCAGACAAAGCTGTCAGCCAACTTATGACAACACTTGCAACAATCACGAAGAAGATAGGTATTCCATTGTCCAATGAACTGTTGGTCAAATTCATCTACCACAGTGTAAACATGCTAGAAAGAGTCATATCCAAAGAACCGTTCAATTATGTAGGAATCAAAACTTTTGCATCAAAAAACAGAAAACTGCTTAGAATCATTGAAAATGCCTTCAGCAATGTTGAAGAAGTATACGGTATACAGATACCGGAAGATGAGTATGCATTTATAACTGAAATATTTATATGATGCAACTATCTCTTTTTAGTGTTCCTATAAAGCGAGAACGATTCCTGCTGCTGCTGCAATTAATATCAGCCACAGTGGATGCAGTTTCGGTTTCCACTTGTAAAAAGCAAACAGGCCAACAAAAAGAATCAATGCTTTCCAATTGAATAATTGCAGTATATCCCTGCTTGCCTTGAATGCATCTACGCGGAATAAAGCAAGTAGGAAAATACTCAGTACAGCAGAAAGTATGAATCCTACCACAGCAGGTCTTAGACCATTGAATATACCCTGTACAATCTTTGAGTTCTGAAATGCCTTCATGGCTTTAGCAACTAGGCATATGACTATAACACTTGGTGTGACAAGAGATATGGTAGCCGCAAAAGCGCCCGGCAGACCAAACATGTCATATCCGACATAGGTAGACATGTTAATGCCAATAGGTCCTGGGGTAGATTCACTGACTGCAATCATTGTAGTAAGCATATCCAGGGTAAACCAGCCATACTTGATAGACATTTCCTGAAGAAATGGAACGGTGGCCAAACCACCGCCTACCGCAAATAGTCCTGTCTTAAAGAACTCCCAGCACATTAACAGAAAGGTATTCATTTGACATTGCCTGCCTTTCTGTCTTGAATCAATGTCAATACCAGACCCGTCAGCCCAGCTGCTATAACCAGCAGCACTGTTGAAATATCTGTGAAGTAGGAAAGGAAGAAAGCACTCAGGAATATCACAAATCCAGAGGCACTCTTAACACCCTTCTGAAACAGATTGATCACTGCTGTTACCATCAGTACGCAGACTGCGACTTGTATGCCGCGCAATGCCTGCTGTACCATAACCAGATCTGAAAAATTGCTTATAAGCCCAGCAATAATTGAAATGATAATGAAGGATGGAGAAACAACTCCTAGAGTTGCGACTATTCCGCCAATGACACCATACAGCTTATAGCCGATGAAAGTAGCCGTGTTGACTGCTATAACGCCAGGTGTTACCTGGCCTATTGCATAGCAGTCCATGACTTCATCTTCAGTTGCCCAATGCTGTTTCTCAATAACTTCTTTCTGTATCATCGGCAGCATGGCATAGCCTCCGCCGAACGTAAACAATCCAATCCTGAACCACGTAGTATACAGTGCCCAGTACTTTTTCATATGTATCATCTATCTCCATCAATAGCAGGCAATATTGGAATCTGTTCTTGATTCAGTGCCGCCGATCAGAACTCCATTATCCAAACGCTGGATAATCTGCCCGCGTCCAAATGAATACCTGTTTGCCGCATACTTAATCTCATGCCCTTTACGAATCAATTCATCTGCAACCCTTTT
>CALEMD010000360.1 GCA_937902945.1 uncultured Erysipelotrichaceae bacterium
GCTAAATGGACACGATACTTCAGCAAATCACGGATTGGCTGAAAGGAATGCTCGTCAGCGGTATTATGGATAATCTTTCCGGCATCTTCGATTCTGTTAATCAGCAGGTTGGCAGTATCGCATCACAGGTAGGGACGACCCCCGCGAACTTTTCACCGGGGATCTTCTCTATGATCCGGAACGTATCGGAGTCAGTGATCATACCAATAGCCGGGATGATTCTGACGTTTATCGCTTGTTATGAGCTGATTCAGCTGATTGTTGATCACAACAACTTAGCTAACTTTGAAACATGGATTTTCTTTAAGTGGATCTTCAAGACCTTTGTGGCAGTCTTGCTGATAACAAATACATTCAATATCACGATGGCTGTTTTTGACGTTGCACAGAATGTTATTGCACAAAGTGGAGGGCTGATATCGGGCACAACAGCAATAGATGGTGCAGCTCTCAATACAATGGAGGATACACTTAACGCAATGGAGCTCGGACCGTTGCTTGGAGTCTACCTTCAATCATTCCTGCTGAACTTTGCAATGTGGATCATGTCATTGGTAATCTTTGTAATCATTTACGGACGAATGATCGAGATATATTTGATGACCAGTCTAGCACCAATTCCATTTTCAACATTTGCGAACAGAGAACAAAGTCAGATAGGTCAGAATTATTTCCGTTCATTATGTGCTCTTGGGTTTCAAGGATTTCTTATCATGATTTGTGTTGGAATTTATGCGGTTCTGATTCAGGGCATTGCGTTCTCAGCAGACATCATATCATCAGTATGGGGAGTGCTTGGATACACAGTGCTATTGTGTTTCACATTATTTAAAACAGGCAGTCTAGCTAAATCAGTATTTAATGCACATTAGGAAAGGAGATATAGTGGCAGCATATATATCAGTACCAAGAGATCTTACCAAGGTAAAATCAAAGGTATTCTTCAATATGACAAAAAGACAAATGATCTGTTTCGGTCTGGCGGCACTTGTGGGAGTACCGTCTTTCTTTTTGTTCAAACGGTCAGGAAATATCAGTCTTGCAGCTATCTGTATGATTATTGTCATGATGCCATTTTTTTTCTTGGCAATATATGAAAGGGATGGCATGCCCATGGAAATGTTGGCGCAGCACTTCGTTGAGGCAAAATTTATCAGACCACAGGATCGACCGTTTTGCACCAATAACTATTACACATTCTTGGTTCGACAGAGCCAAGCGGAAAAGGAGGTGAATGAAATTGTTGAAAAAGCAGAAAAAAGAAAAGAGAAACGCATCAGATCTGCAAATGCCAAATAATCTCTCAAAGAAGGAGAAAAAGCAGATTGAGAAAATTATTGTAAACGCTCGGAGAAATGACGGAGTACCAAGGACTGCTCAGCAGTCTATTCCATTTGATCGTATGTTTCAGGATGGTATCTGCAGATCCAATCATAGTTTTTATTCAAAGACAATCCAGTTTCAGGATATCAACTATCAGTTGGCACAGCAGGAAGATAAGACTGCGATCTTTGAAGAATGGTGCGGATTCTTAAACTTCTTCGATAGTTCAGTGAAATTTGAACTATCATTCATGAATTTGAGCACGGATACAGTCGGTTTTGAGAAGAATGTTAAGATTCCAGCCAAAAGAGATGGATTTGATGATGTTCGTGATGAATATTCCAGTATGCTACGAACACAACTTGCTCAGGGGAATAATGGTCTGACAAAGACAAAGTTTTTGACATTCGGCATCGAAGCAGAGTCCATGAAACAAGCAAAACCAAGATTGATTCATATACAGACAGATCTTCTGAATAACTTCAGAAAACTTGGAGTTATCTCACAGGTTCTGAATGGAAAAGAACGCCTGAATGTTATGCATGATATGTTTCACTTGGGTGATCAAGATAGATTTCACTTCGAATGGAAGTGGCTAGTTGAATCAGGACTTTCTGTCAGGGATTTCATTGCCCCAACCTCTTTCTCATTCCCTGGTGGAAGGATGTTTAACATGGGTGAAATGTATGGAGCTATGTCATTCCTTGCAATTACAGCATCAGATCTCTCAGATCAGCTCCTAAAGGACTTGCTCGATATGGAATCAAGCCAGGTTGTTTCAATGCATATTCAGTCGGTGGATCAAAATGAGGCTATCAAGACTGTAAAGCATACAATCACTGAACTAGATCGTTCAAAGATAGAAGAGCAGAAAAAGGCAGTTCGGGCTGGGTATGATATGGACATTATTCCTTCGGATCTTGCAATTTATGGAAAGGATGCAAAGTCTCTGCTACAGGAACTGCAGAGTCAGAATGAGCGCATGTTTCTAGTGACAATTCTGATTATGAATCTGGGCAAGACAAAGCAGGAACTGGAGAACAATGTGTTCCAAGCATCAAGCATTGCCCAGAAGCATAACTGCAATTTGAGAAGACTGGATTTTCAGCAGGAACAGGGATTGATGAGCAGTCTTCCATTGGCTCAGAACCTGATTGAGATTCAAAGGGGACTGACGACATCTAGTACAGCAATATTTGTGCCATTTACAACACAGGAACTTTTCCAAGATGGGAAAGAAGCACTGTACTATGGTTTGAATGCTCTTTCGAACAATCTGATCATGGTTGATCGAATAATGCTGAAGAACCCGAATGGTCTTATTCTCGGCACGCCTGGATCTGGCAAGTCATTCAGTGCTAAGCGTGAGATTGCCAATGCGTTTCTTGTTACAGACGATGATGTCATTATCTGCGATCCGGAAGCCGAGTATTCTCCGCTTGTAGAAAAGCTTAAGGGACAGGTTATCAAAATCAGTCCTGTCAGTACACAATTTATCAATCCGATGGATGTCAATGCCAATTACTCAGAGGAGGATAACCCGCTTGCACTGAAGGCGGATTTTATTCTTTCGCTGTGCGAATTGGTAGTGGGCGGTAAGGAAGGTCTGCAGCCTGTTGAAAAGACCGTTATTGACCGCTGTGTGCATCAGATTTATCAGAATTATTTTCATGATCCAAAACCGGAGAATATGCCGGTTCTTGAGGATCTGTACAATGTGCTGCTAAAGCAGGAAGAGAAGGAAGCACATCATGTTGCTACAGCACTTGAAATTTACGTCAAAGGTTCATTGAATCTGTTTAATCATCGCACCAATATTGATATTAATAATCGTCTTGTCTGTTATGACATCAAGGAACTTGGAAAACAGTTGAAGAAACTAGGAATGCTAGTTGTTCAGGATCAGGTATGGGGCAGAGTAACAGCAAATCGATCTTCAGGAAAATCCACAAGATACTATATGGATGAATTTCATCTTCTGCTGAAAGAAGAGCAGACAGCAGCATATTCAGTTGAGATCTGGAAGCGATTCCGCAAGTGGGGAGGAATTCCGACAGGAATCACGCAGAATGTCAAAGACCTTCTTTCTTCTAGAGAGGTGGAGAACATCTTTGAAAACTCGGATTTTATTTATATGCTGAATCAGGCGTCCGGAGACAGAACGATTCTTGCCAAGCAGTTAAATATTTCTCCTCATCAGTTGTCTTATGTTACACATTCCGGAGAAGGTGAAGGACTGCTGTTCTATGGCAATGTCATACTGCCGTTTGTTGATCATTTCCCGACAGATCTTGAACTGTATCAGATTATGACAACTAAGCCTAGGGAGGTGAATGTCGAAAAGGAGGAAAGTTGATAGATGGAGAGCGATAAACTGCAGTTTCACAATGAGACTGTTGAAGTTACAGATCCTATTAGTATGGTCTCTGGCAAAGAAAACAAAAAGAAGAGCCGACTTAAAGGTATACGTGAAAACAGTGATAAACTGCGTCACGGTAAAAAGATTATAAAGATTGAAAAGCCACATCGATCGCCTCATCTGAGTTCAGAAGTGCTGTCATCAAGACTGCATTCTAGGATTAAAGCAGTTGATCAAGATGACAATGCAGGAACTCAGGCAATGAATCGAGGCACAGAAACTATAGAAACTGAAGCGAATGTGGCTCACCGTACTGTGGATCATGCCAGGTATTCAAAAAAGCTAAAGGAGTATAAACAGGAATCAAAACTGCATATCGATGAATCAAAGGCAGAGGGTGTTAAATCAACAGAAACTGCAAAAAGCACTTCCGGAAGCAACAGCAATATTCTGTCGAGGTGGCAGCAGAGAAAAGCAATCAAGAAAGAATATACAACTGCAAGGGTTGGAAAAACAGCCTTGTCATCCACAAATGCATCAGAGAAAGGTACCGAGAAAGTGGCGAAAGAAGTGAAGACTCTTGCTGAGAAAGCAGAGGAG
>CALEMD010000361.1 GCA_937902945.1 uncultured Erysipelotrichaceae bacterium
ACCCGAACAGTATCCATCTGTTGGCCATGCTGTAATCTGATAGACCGTATCATCTGCTGAAGTATTTGTTCCAGCAGTCGGAGCAGAGGTAGAACCGGTATCTGACCAGTTTGGAAATTTTTCTTCCGTTTCCATCTCAGCAATTGTTTCCGACGTTGATGAAGATGCTGCTGCATTGGCTGAAGAGGATCCGTGATGCTGCAGCTGAATTGTCAGGATGATGACTAGTATCAGCAGGACAATGATAATGAGCTGAAGTACTCGATATGGTACAGAATCAATTGTCTGTATTATTTTTTTGGTGTCAATTTTGATCTCGTTCTTTGGCTTTGCGGCTTTTCCAACTGGACTGCCGCATTTTGGACAGAACTGCGTTTCCGCTGACAGCGGGGCGCCGCATTTGCTGCAGAATTTGGTTTCTTCATGCGGACCGTTGGATTTCTCTGCTTCAGCAGCTTTTGGCTTTGCTTCTTCCGCAGTTGCGGCCGGTTTTTCTTCTGGCTTGGTTTCGACATAGGCGGCTCCGCAATTGCTGCAGAACTGCTCACTGTCTTCCATTTCAGCATGACACTTAGGACATTTCTTCATAATGAAGTCCTCCTTAATACAAGAAGTGTAGAACAGGTCAGGTATTCTCTTACAGGTGTGCAATCTGCCAACTGTTCATCATGAGGGGTCAGTTTTCTGACTTTTGGCAGATAATGGCAGAAAAATGAACCCCTATGGCAATGATTGACAGATTTATGGCCTTTTTATGAAAGACATTGCCTGTCATGATTCAGACAGAGGAATTTAAGGAGGGACCACTTATGAATGTTAGGTTCTATCATGGTGTTTCGGCCGCAGTATTGGCAATGTCACTTGTTCTGTCTGGTTGTTCATCAGGGCCTAGTGCTGAAGCAAAGACAAATGCAAAAAAAGAAATCAAAGAGATTCAGGCCGCTATGAGTCAATCAGAAACCGTGACGGATTTCATGCTGCAGTATATTGACTGGCAGGTTTCTACCAGTGAAGCAGAAATGACAAAGCAGCATGAAGCAATTGATGCAGGAATTGCATATGTGCCAATAGTAGATCCGCAGACGCAGTATGATCAGGTGAAAACAATTGCAGATGAACTGGCGGGATATGGCAATAACCTGCAGGGATTATTGGATCAGATGAAGCTATATGAAGACACAGGCATTGAACAGGTTGATGCAACTAGAGATGCAGGAATTGAGTATCTGACAAGGATGACTTCCGCAATCAAGGATCTGTTATCAATCAGTGATTTCTACATGGCAGAATTCAATGCCTTTGCGCCAATCCGCGCTATTGATATCAATACATATACGGATCGAACCGTATATGCAAGCGATATGACAGACGCATTTGGGATGGTCTATGAAGCCAGTCAGAAAATCGACTGTCCGGAATATATGAGTCAGCCATGGCAGCAGTACATGAAACAGATTGCCAACTATGAGATTCTTTGGCGTTCAATGTATGTAGGCTGGTATCTTGATGATCCGCTTAGGCAGGCGGCGAATATCTACATGTCACAGCGGGTAGATAAACTTTTGGTGAAATATGGAGATAAGCTGACAGTTGATTTCAATCTGCAGTTTACACAGGTTGGCAGCCGTTTGAACACAGAAATTGCGACACTGAAAAAAGAACTGAATGATGCCTGCGCAAAGCTTGCATCATCACTCTAGGAGGCAGAGATATGAAATACTGTACAGTATGCGGCAATAGTCTCAAGGACAATGCAAAGTTCTGCCCAGTCTGCGGCAGCAAAGTAAAAATCAAAGAACAGGCAGCTGCTGAAAAAGATGAAGAAAATACAGAAATACCAATTAAGGAAGAACAGGCATCGGTTCACGAGGAAATCATTGAGACTGTCAATGAAGACAATAAAAAAACAGCTATACCCGAACCGACAGAGGTGAAAGAAATACAGGAGCCAAAGACAGAACTAAAGAAAGAAAAGCCAAAAGTAGATTTGCTGAAGAAGTCTTCAATTCTGCAGAAGAAAATATTCTGGATTATGACAGCCGCTGTGCTGACTGTTGCAATTGTCATTGGATTTCTGTTTGGAAAAGGAAGAGACATTCCTTCTGTGAAATACAGCTACCTTTCTGAAGAAAAGACACCGACTATTACGTATGAAATTATAGATAAGATCTGGCCGTCGCTATATAAACAGTATGACTCAATTGTGAACTTCACTGCTAACTGCAGCGGAGGCGATATGAAAGTTCTAGTCAGCGTAGAAGTGCCGGGCTACTCTCAAGTATATGAGCAGCAGTACACACTGACAGATCAGATTACTGAGGCATATATCAAGCCGCCGATGCTGACCGGAGAACTGGATCTGAATTCCGAGAAGGATTCACAGATTGTTTTCTCTGTAACAGATCAGGAAACTGGCAATGTATTAGTCAAGGAAACAAAGCCAATTAAGATAGAGAGTGAATATGACTTTCTGCAGGTGTCTGGGGATATTTACGGTGATTATGCGTACACAGATAAGACGGATACGCTTGCCTGGGTAACTCCGGAAGATGAGTCGATTCTGCAGGTGAAAAGGGCCGCAATAGATTGGCTGTCACTGCAGACAGATGGACAGCTTCAGAGTTTTGTGGGATATCAGGATACAGGATTTTTTGAAGATGTACAGATGAACACATACGTCCAGGCTTTGGCCATTCAAGGGGCAATGAGTGATCTTGGTGTTCGCTATAATGCGACTAGCTTCTCGCTGACAGAAACAACCGGTGCTATACAGAGAATGCAGAAACCGGCAATGACATTGGAACAAAAGAGCGGACTGTGCATTGAGACAAGCTTCGTCATGGCAAGTGCTCTTGAATCTGCGGGAATGCATTGCTTTCTGATTATGCCGCCGGGACATTGCCAAGTAGCTGTTGAATCATGGTCCTATTCGGGTGAATACTTTCTGATTGAAACAACAATCCTGCCGTTAACCGATGAGAATGCTGGAAATATTGTTACTTATATGACCCATGAACAATGGGCTTCATACATTCAGGATCCATGGGGCAATGGTTCTGGACAGTGCACGGTTGTAGATTGCGAAACAGGCAAGGAAATGGGAATTGTTCCGATTTCCAATTGAGTATATGTAAAAAGGAAAAACACACTGGGATGATCCGTATTGCAAAGCAGATAAATGCTTGCGGTGCGGATCATTTTCTCTGCGGAGGTACTGTTTGGTCAAAGAACAGAAACAATGCTGCAGCGTAAAAATGTTTGACAGGAAGTAAAGAGTCATGGTAAATTAAATTGCAAGTTAGCGAAAGCTAACTTATATTTAGCGAATATAGTTAGTCAAAGCTAACACAAGAGCAGGAGGACAGAATGATGCCGCTGACTATGGCTGGAATTGGCGAAACAGTAACAATTGCAAAAGTGACTGGAAAGGAAGAGGTGTGCCAGCATCTTGCAGAACTGGGGTTTGTGCCGGCAGCTGATGTAACGATCGTATCAAAGATTTCCGGGAATCTGATTATCCGTGTAAAGGGAAGCAGAATTGCTTTGGACAAGACAATGGCAAATCGCATTCTGTACTAGAGAGGAAAAAGACGATGAGAACACTGAAGGATATTAAAGTGAAAGATACCTGCAAGGTATTGAAACTGCATGGAGAAGGGGCAGTGAAGCGCAGAATAATGGATATGGGAATAACCAAAGGCGTGGAAATCTACGTGAGGAAGGTGGCTCCGCTCGGTGATCCTATGGAACTGAATGTACGAGGATATGAGCTGTCAATTCGCAGGAACGATGCAAAAATGATTGAAGTTGAATAAATAAGAGAAACATACAGGAGGATAGAAACATGGACATCAGAATCGCCCTTGCGGGGAATCCAAACTGCGGGAAAACAACGCTCTTCAACAGCTTAACAGGATCAAGTCAGTATGTAGGCAACTGGCCGGGAGTAACAGTGGAAAAGAAAGAAGGCAGACTGAAAGGGCACAAGGATGTCATCATTCAGGATCTGCCGGGCATCTACTCACTGTCTCCTTATACGTTAGAAGAGGTCGTCACAAGAAAATATCTGGTAAATGAAAAACCGGATGCAATACTCAACATCATTGATGGAACCAATATTGAGCGCAATCTATACCTGACTACACAGCTGATAGAATTGGGAATTCCTGTGGTTGTGGCAGTGAATATGATGGATGCTGTAGACAGAAGCGGAGACAGGATTGATCTTGTTAAGCTGGGCAGATCTTTAGGATGCGAGACAATAGGCATCAGTGCCCTGAAGAATGAAGGCAGCATGGATGCCGCAGAGAAAGCAATTGCTGCAGCCCATGAGGGAATGATGGCAGAACTGCCGCATGTGTTTACGGGAAGTGTCGAACATGCTATAGCTCATATAGAAGAGTCAATTCAAAGAAGTGTACCGGAGAATTTTCTTCGCTGGTATGCGATCAAGCTGTTTGAACGAGATGAGAAGGTACAGGAAGAACTGCAGCTGGATGATGCATTGAAAGCACATATTGGAAAACACATCGCTGATTGTGAAAAGGAAATGGATGATACTGCTGAGAGCATCATCACCAATCAGCGCTATGAATACATCAATCATGCAGTGCAGCATACCGTTGTTAAGAAGAATGTTAAGCACGGCATGACTGTATCCGATAGGATAGACAGTATTGTGACAAATCGGTTTCTGGCACTTCCGATATTTGCCTTGGCAATGTTCCTTGTCTATTACATTTCTATTGGGACGGTTGGCGATTTTGTCACTGTATGGACCAATGATGTTCTGTTTGGAGAATGGATTGTACCAGGCGTAACAGCAATGCTGGAAGGAATGAATGTCGCCGGCTGGCTGGTAAGTCTGATTGCGGATGGGATCATTGGCGGTGTAGGTGCAGTGCTTGGATTTGTGCCGCAGATGCTGATACTGTTTACTTTGCTGGCAATATTGGAAGATGTTGGATATATGGCTCGCATAGCATTTATTATGGATCGGATTTTCAGAAAAGTCGGATTGTCTGGCAAGAGCTTCATCCCGATGCTGGTTTCTTCAGGATGCGGAGTTCCCGGTGTAATGGCCAGTCGGACAATTGAACAGGATCGTGATCGCAAGATGACGATTATGACAACCTGCTTTATACCCTGCGGCGCTAAGATGCCGATTGTAGGACTGATAGCCGGAGCACTGTTCAACGGCAGTGCGCTGGTATCGACATCTGCTTATTTCATTGGTGTATCAGCGGTAATCATTTCTGGAATCATGCTGAAG
Organism: uncultured Erysipelotrichaceae bacterium; assembly: GCA_937902945.1. Classification (GTDB taxonomy): domain Bacteria; phylum Bacillota_I; class Bacilli_A; order Erysipelotrichales; family Erysipelotrichaceae; genus Bulleidia. The sequence continues at coordinate 5,273 of CALEMD010000361.1, forward strand.
AAGACAAAGGCATTTGCTGGAGACCCGGCACCGTTTGTTATGGAACTGCCAGCATATCATATGCCGGTTGCAGCAAATATTCTGCGGGCAACGTGGGAAAGAGGATCCAGTTTTATTAAGCGCGCCGGCAGTGTGATCGTAGTGGCCTGTGTTGCTATATGGCTGCTGAATTCACTGACATTTACAGGTGGATTGCACTATATAGGTGATGGCAATGAGATGTCTATTCTGAATGCACTTGGCGAAGGAATTGCATTTATCTTTATTCCCCTTGGCTTTGGCAGATGGCAGGCAGCGGTGGCGACAATTCTTGGACTTGTGGCCAAAGAAGAAGTGGTTGGGGTATTCGGCTCGTTATCCAGCATGTTTGCGGCTGCAAATCCGGAGGCGGCAGTGGATCTTCTTGGTGCGATGGAAGGCAATGTCAGCAATCTGAATCTGATCGGACAGGAATTCTTTGGAGGCAGTGCATTGGCTGCATATTCATTCCTGATATTCAATTTATTATGTGCTCCATGCTTCGCAGCAATGGGTGCTATAAAAAGAGAAATGAACAGCGCAAAATGGACATGGGCTGCAATTGGCTATATGAGCGGATTTGCATACGCAGTTTCACTCATTGTGTATCAATTGGGAATGCTGTTTACAGAGTCTGTCTTCACAATATGGACAGCAATAGCGATAGCTGTTCTTATGTTCCTTGTATATATGCTCTTCCGCAAGAACCCTTATGATGAGAATCATCTTCATATCAAAGCGATTGAGGCGGTGAAAGAAGTATGAACATATCATCTTGGATCGTACTAGGCATCATTCTGCTGGTTGTATTTGTCATAATCATACGCATCGCAAAAAACAGAAAGAATGGCAAATCATCATGTTCCTGCGGCAGCTGTGATAGCGGCTGTACCTGTCATAAGTAAAAGGCTCTGAAGTTTTCGGTGCTGAGAAACTGCAATCGAACTATAATGCAGGTAACATAGGAGGTGGCCATAATGGATATCAAAGAAGCCGCACAGAAAGTTATCAGGGCAGTTAAAAGCAATCCGCAGATGCTTCAGAAACTAAGTACGAATGCAGAATCAGCTGTTAAGGAAGTCCTGAAAGATGGAAAACTGACAGCCGATGAAATCAAGAAGATTGCTGAAGAAGCAGTAAAGCAGCTAGGCATCAGCGGATCGGATGGTCTCGATAAGATCAAAGGTCTGTTCAAGTAATCGATGCAAAAGAAAAGATGGATCTCCATCTTTTCTTTTGCTCAGCGATATTTACTTGCCCCCTTTTTTAAAGTGTCTTTCAGTTCGTTCCTGAAATCCGCAGGCTCTAGGATTTCCATGTGATCAAGATACTGCAGTGCAAAGAATTTCAAGCCTTGGCGTGATGCTTTGATGCGGGTGGTAAAATGTGCACTGTCAGCAGGTACGACAGGTATGTCTTTTCCGAATCTGTCTATCAGATCATCAAGTGTTTCTAGATCGCATTTCATTACAGCATTGACCATTTCGCCGCCATACATATATACCTTGTTCTTGGAATATACATAAGGATCTTCTTTCTTCAAAGGTTTTTTATAAGGTATGCCGTCAATGATATCAACGTCTTTGATTTTATCTATCCGGAAATGTGTCAGACCATCATGATGAATGCTTTTAGCTATCAAGTATGTTTTTCCATCGGCTGAAACCATGCTGTATGGACTGACAAGATAGGGCTCTGTTCTTTTCAGTACAACTTTTTTCTTTAGATTGTATTGCGTATAGTGAAAGGAAATCACTTTTTCTTCCTGAATTGCCTGGGCAATGACTTCGATATTCAGAAAGAACTGTGAATTATCTTTTTTGTTCAGATTGCTTATGTAAACTGTGTTGCGGAAATTCTGAATGCTGTAGCGGCTCTGTGTCTTCAGCAGTTTGTTTATAAGACGTTTAGAAGCATTGTTGGGGACATAGTTGGAAGCATGAATTGCATTGCATAGAAGCAGTACTTCTGATTCCTCAAACTGTCTTTCCTGCAGGAAGTATCCTTTTTTGTTTTCGGAGTATACAGAAATGTCATATCCGAAATCGATCAGCATGTTGATATTGCTGTAAAGAGTACGACGATCAAGATTCAATCCATAGCGTTCACTCAATAAGGTAATCATGTCATTCTGGGAAAGGATGTGTTCTGCATCACTGTCATTCTGAAGGATTTCCAGTGTTGCCAATATGCTTGTTTTTTTCTCTTCCATATTTGCCTCCAGAAAGAATCATAATACTTGATCGGTTTTTTGTACAGGCAGCTTTCTATACTGTGTACATAGAGCAGGAGGGACAGATTATGTTCATCACAATCGTTGGCGCACAGTATTATCTTGGAATGGATGTGTTTCACATCAGTCAGAAGCTTGAGCTGAGAAAAGACAAAGAGAACAATGCCGATACAGAAGCCATTAAAGCAGTCAGTGACTCAGGCACAACATATGGATATGTTTCCAATTCTGTAGGTACAAGAGCAAAGGGATGCAATTCAGCGGGTTTCATCTATGATACGTTTGTTGATTCTGTATCATGCATTGTTCGCTTTATTGTAGACGGAAAAGTTATTGCAGAAGTATTATACCCGGCAGATAAAACTGTAAATAAAGCTATGAAAAAGTGAATGCATAGTCAATTCATAACGCATTGAATCCTAAAATCGTGTGGGAGGGGGAAGCATTTCAGCAATGAAAGGGCTTCCTTTTTCATTTTATGCAGCATTATGTTAGATATAACTAACTTTGTGCTACAATAAGTGCGGGAGAAAATATGAAACTAGTTGACTGCAGGGTACATCAGAAGGTAAAGGTTCTCGATATTGCCGGGGAAAAGGCTATACGGAAAAGACTGATCGATATGGGCATTACTACCGGTACAGTCATTTTTATTCGAAAAATGGCTCCTATGGGAGATCCAATGGAGATCAATCTGCGCGGATATGAATTGAGTCTGAGAAAAGAAGAGGCAGAGAAGATAGAAGTGGAGCCCCTGAAATGAAAAAACAGATCGTTGCATTGATAGGCAATCCGAACAGCGGCAAGACAACTCTGTTCAATCGTCTGACTGGAAGCAAGCAGCATGTCGGCAACTGGCCGGGCGTTACAATTGAGAAAAAAGAAGGCGTGTTTCAGTACCAGGAACACGAGATAACACTGGTAGATCTGCCAGGAATCTACAGCCTTTCTACATACAGCCTTGAAGAAGTTGTTTCTAGAGACTACATCATGCAGGAACATCCGGATCTGATTATTGATATTATTGATGGATCAAATCTGGAAAGAAATCTGTACCTTTGTCTGCAGCTGAAAGAACTAGGCTTGCCGATGGTTGTGGCCATCAATATGCTGGATGAACTTGAATCAAAGGGAATCAGACTGGATATAGAAAAGCTGTCTAAGAAGATCAATACACCGGTAGTAGCCATCTCAGCAAAGAATGGTGAAGGCGTGCAGAAGCTTGTGCATGATCTGATTCACAGTACGTTTGCGTCAACATATACATATGATGCAGATACAGAAAACAGTCTTGCGGAAGTGCATGAACTGATTAAGGATTTGCCGCATGACGCAACACATGAGAAATTCTATGATTCAAAGCTTCTTGAAAACGATGAACTGTTTGTCAGAGAGATGAAGCTTGATGATAAGCGCTCTGCAGAACTTGAATCTATTCAGAAGCGATTCTGTGAAAAGAAACATCAGACGGATATCGACATGGCAGTGGCAGATACACGCTACAGCCATATAGATGCAATCATGAAGGAATGCGTAACCAATCCGCATAGATCTGACATCTCTGTGTCCGATAGAATTGATATGCTTTTGACAAACAAATATCTTGGAATTCCGATGTTCTTTGTAATTCTCCTGATTATGTTCATGGTCACATTCGGCTCTTTTGGAACGTGGCTGCAGGAACTTGTGACAGGCGGAATCGGCACGCTGTCTGATTCTGTTCAGCATCTGATGACTGTTTCTGCAGTTCATCCGATTCTGATTGACCTTGTCAGTACAGTGTTTACAGGTGTGGGCAGTGTTCTGTCTTTTATGCCGCAGATCATGCTGCTGTTTCTGTTTCTTTCAGTCATGGAAGATTCAGGGTATATGTCAAGAGCCGCATTCTTAATGGACAGCATGCTGCAGAAGATCGGCTTGAATGGGAAAGCATTCATTCCAATGCTGATGGGGTTTGGCTGTTCTGTGCCTGGCATCATGGCATCCCGTGTGATGGAAAAGCCGGAAGATAGAAAGATGGCAATGATTCTGATTCCGTTCATGAGCTGCGGAGCAAGACTGCCGGTGTATGTCATGTTTGCGTCTGTGTTCTTCCCAGCACATAAGGGACTCGTTATATTCAGCATGTATATTCTGGGAATTGCTGTCGCAATACTCGCCGGACTTCTGCTGAAGAATACAGCATTCAAAAACAGCGGTTCAACATTCATACTTGAACTGCCGCCATATCGTTTGCCTTCCTTTCGCAACACCATGGCACATATGTGGGAGAAGGCAAAGGGATTTCTCATCAAGGCTGGAACAACCATTCTTCTATGTACAGTTATTCTGTGGTTTGTGACAAGCTTCAGCTTCACACTGCAGTATGTAAGTGATGCATCACAGTCAATGATAGCAATTGCCGGTCAGTATATTTCGTGGATATTCATTCCGTTAGGATTTGGCACGTGGCAGGCATTTATTTCTCTAGTGTCAGGATTCATTGCCAAAGAGAACATCATATCAACGATGGCAATTCTGTACTCATCCGGAAGCATTGCGGCTTTGCCGGCAGCCTTAGCTAAGGTATTTACACCGGTATCTGCAGTTGCGTTTATGAGCTTTACACTGCTGTACGTTCCGTGTGTTGCAACAGTCGCAACGATCCGCAAAGAAAGCAACTCGCCAATGTTTGCGTTTAAAACCATGCTGTTTCAGACAGGTGTTGCTTATATAACTGCATTGATTATCAGCGTGATTGGAAACCTTATATTCTAAACAGATGATATGATGGCAGTAGCAGATAATAAAGCACAGGGAGAATTGCCATATGGAAAAAATACAGACAGGACAGTATTCTGTTCTTAGAACAGAGGGAAACGGCATTGCCGTGTACACTGCTGAAGAAGAGTCTGTTCTGGAAGTATTTGAGAAGGCTTATCCGCAGTGCTTTTTTGTTTCTCTGCAGGCCATGGATTGGGAAAGAGATTTCTCACCATGGCCTTCAGAGAAAGTGTTTCGCTCTGGCAGAAGCTTCCAAGGCGGAGCGGATGCGTTTATCGAGACATTGAAAACGGAAATCATGCCAATGGCTGAAATGAATAGACAGGTTGATAAAAGGTTGTTCATCGGTTATTCGCTTGCCGGTTTGTTTGGTCTGTATCTAGGCACGAAAACAGAACTGTTCTCAGGAATAGCCTCTGTATCGGGATCGCTTTGGTATCCGGGATTCGTTGATTATCTGAGAAACAATCCAATACACGCTGAAGATATCTATCTTTCTCTTGGTGATCAGGAGCATCTATCGAAGTCGCCTGTACTGCAGAAAGTAGATGACTGCACAAAACAAACTGAAGAAATATTAAAAACGAAACAGCAGGTTGTATTCGAAAAGAATCCGGGCGGACATTTCAATGATCCATCTGGAAGAGAAATGAAAGCAATTAATTGGCTTCTGCAGAAACATTGAAAAGTGTATAATTCTGTGCAATAATAATATTGAAATGTGTGCTATATAAGCTACAAAATATATTGAAAAATGTAGTTAATAGCTCGCCTGTACAGGAGGTAATCATGCTATACAGAAAGATTGATGCCTTTATTGAAGGATACTTACAGACTGATTCGGGCAAAATTCTGATCATTGATGGCGCAAGACAAGTAGGGAAAACATATAGTATAAGTCATGCTGGCAGAAAGTTATTTTCTAATTATATTGAAATCAATTGCGTTGAGGATGCTGTTGGGCAGAGACTGTTTGCAGATATAAGAACGATCGAGGACTTCTACTTTCAGGTAAGCATGGTGGCAGGCGACAGAATGCATGAAAAAGAAAACACTTTGATTTTTCTTGATGAAATTCAAGAATATCCGCAGCTGCTCACTTTATTAAAATTTCTGAAGAAAGATGACCGATTTACATACATAGCAAGTGGATCACTGCTCGGAGTAACACTGGCACAGACAACTTCAATTCCTATTGGAAGCATTGAAGTCAAAAGGATGTACCCGCTTGATTTCGAAGAATGGCTATATGCAAATGGTTTAGGCAGACAGACGATTGATATTATGCGGCAGAAATTTCATGAACATGAGAGCTTAGATGAGACAGCTCATTTAAGAATGATGGACCTATTTAAAAAGTATTTGCTGGTCGGAGGTCTTCCTGATGCAGTCAATTCATATCTAGCTGAGAAAAACATTGTTGCTGTACGGACTATTCAAAGCCAGATACATGAATACTATGCGGCTGATGCATCAAAATATGAGGCGGCTCGCAAACTGAAAATACGCAGAGTTTACGATATGATCCCATCCATGCTTGAAAATAAGAAAAAAAGAATTGTTGCACAGGAAATAGAGAATAAGCATGGGAAACGTTTCAGTGATTATACAGATGAGTTTGATTATCTGATCAGTGCTGGGATTGCACTTGATGTAAAGGCAATAGCCAATCCAAGTTTTCCCCTTATTGAATCAGAAAGCAAGAATCTTCTGAAGCTATATCTGAATGATGTTGGAATTCTGACTGGAATACTTTATCAGAATAATATCAGAGCTGTTCTTGATGATGTTAGAAGCATCAATCTTGGGTCTGTATATGAATCAGCAGTTGCGTGTGAACTTGCAGCACATGGTCATAAGCTGTTTTACTATGACAATCGAAAGAAAGGTGAAGTTGATTATCTGATAGATGATTATGATTCACTTTCTGCTGTGCCATTGGAAGTGAAGTCAGGGAAAGATTATACCGTTCATTGTGCTTTGAACAATTTCACAGAGAATGAAGACTATCATATTAATAAAGCATATGTTCTTTCTAACGAGAGAGAAATTTCTCAAAAAGGCAGAATTATATATATCCCAGTATATGACGTTATGTTCTTCTGATCGTCTGACTGCTTGTCACTAAGCGGTATGTTTTACAAACATTCAATAAAACTGTTACTATGTGAGAGGAGGAAGATATGGAACTGATAGATAGAGTGTTCAGTGATTATTATCATCAGTATATTGTCATTGAAGCAGATGATCTGACAGAGAATTTTAAAGATCAGATTGCTGTGCATAATGATGATTGTTTTGCGTTGTGCTCTTCCTTTATTGATTCAGAAGGTGCATTGAAGTTCAATGTTCTTGGAATAGGCAGTTCATGGCAAAGATGCACAAGAGGTCTGCGCCGAAGAAAAATGCTGGGAATACTGAATGCAGATGAAGTCGCAGATAAGGATTCACGTCTGATTACTCCGGATATGAGAATGCTTCGCAAGAATACGGAGTGGATACTGGAACAGGAAAAGTATGCAGATACAGATCTGATTGCGACAAGAAATGACAGCCGTCTTGATAATGTAAGAGATTATGATTATCCGGATATTGTAGAAGTAGGTATTCTTCATAAAGATAGAATACGAGAATATGGAATGCTGGTGACTGGATTCAACGGTCCGTTTCTAGAGGGCACACTTGCAGAAGAACCAATGCCAGCTATAGGGATTCATCAGAATACATTGATCAGAGCACTGCCTTATCAGGTAGAGGATACCTTCAGACTTCTTGCCATCTTTACCGGAGATCATCTCAGCCGTAAAGATCAGAAAGCCATGCAGGAATTGATTAAGGAAGGTACTGCATCAGGATTTGGCTTCAGCGACGGAATCATGAAAAGTTAGGTAGAATATGAGTGAAATAAAATATACATGCCCTTACTGCGGTAAGGAGTTTGACATTACAACATATGACAGCGTACATGCAGATGATGATCCGGATCTCAGGGAAAGATGCATCAGCGGTGATCTTTTCAGATATTCATGCCCGCACTGCAAGAAAGATTTTATGATCCAGTATCCGCTGGTATATTCCGACCGTGAGCATCAGTTTGTTCTGTGGCTGAGTACACAGGAAGTCAAAGATACATTGAAGAAACAGGCTATTCCTCTGATTGCTCAAGGCTATAGACTTCGCAGGGTTGCGACTATACAGCAGTTGGCAGAGAAGATCCAGATTTTTGAAGATGGTGTATCTGATGTTGCGGTTGAACTGGCAAAGTTTGACAGTTTCATTGATTTCACAGAAAACCGCAATGGCAAAAAAGAAGATATAACTGCAATTGAGTATCAAAGAACAAAAGATGATGTGATGAAGATCAACATCAGAACCGATGATAAGGGAATGTCTTTTCTGATACCGGCAGGTTCCCTGCAGGAAGAACTGGATCAGCATAAAGACAGATATGCTGTAGATGATTCTGAATTTCCTCTGATTGACAGTCAATGGATGACTGAACTGTTTCAAGAGAGTGCTGGCAAAGCCTAAATCCAATCAGAAAGAGTATTCTTTCTGAATGTTTTTATAAATATGGCGAAATCTTTTTTCGTATGCGAAAGGAGAGTATCATGCTATACTAAGAGTATTTTGGCAACATCCAGCAGCTTTTAAACCAAGCATTGGAAACACAGGGACCAGCGATTGAAAAAGCATCAAGAACAATTGCAGACAGTATTAAGAATGGCGGAGTTCTGCATATGTTCGGATGCGGACATTCGCAGATGTTCGGAATGGAGATGTTCTATCGGGCAGGAGGTTTGGTGCCGGTAAACTGCATTCTGTCACCGCAGGTGTCATTGTATCCTCATGCACATTGGAGCACTTTCAGTGAACGCATGACAGGACTTGCAGAAGAAATTCTTTCTGAAGAGAAGATCAAACCCGGAGACATTATGCTGATCACATCCATTGCCGGGCGCAATGCATTGCCTTATGAGATTGCACTTGGTGCAAAGAACAGAGGCTGCACATTGATCGGATTGTATTCAAAAGCATTTTCCAGCAGTGTAACACCGCGTCATCCAAGCGGTCACTTCTATCATGAACTCTGTGACATTCTTCTCGATGTAGGATGCGAACCTGGAGATGCAAGCATGTTTATTGAAGGACTTGACAGCAAGTTTGCACCAACGTCTTCAGTAATCGGCTTTACGATTCTTGAGTCAATCGAAGCACAGGTTATAGAAGATTTAGTACATGATGGATATACACCGCCGCTCTTTGTCAGCGGAAACCTTGATAAGGGTGATGAAATAATCAAGAAGTATGTAGCACAGTATAAGGATAGAATTCCAGGCCTGTAATGGATTGAGTCTTTGATGAGGAAGTGTGAGAAAGTCGTATATTTCGATCAAATATGTGCATTATTCGGTATGCCATTCTAAAATCTCACACAATTTTACATAATTTCGACATTATTCTGCGACATGGTATTGCTATTATACTAATGCAGATCAAAGAGATCTGCACTGATTGAATGCTCCCCCTTAGCAGACAGTCAGCGATTCTATCCCCTTATATAATAATTTAAAAAAGAGAGAAAGCCCGCAGGGCTTTTTCTCTTTTCTGTCTTCATGAAGTATAATGCAGTCAGGGAGAAAGATATGAAATATATATTCTGTGATATTGATGGTACATTATACAGTCCAAAGCTTGATGACATTCCATCCAGCGCTAAAAAGGCAATGAAAATTGCCAGAGAGAACGGCAATCGAATATACCTATGTACAGGAAGAGGATTGGCGGAGTGCCAGAAATATCTAGGCTATGATGTGGACGGATTCATCTTTGCGGCAGGGGCTTTGATCTATGACAGCAAGAAGCGGATTTTTGATCATCCGTTTTTAAAGAGTGATGTGGTTAAGCTGAAGAGTATGCTGCACGAAAGAAATATTGGCTATGTATGTGAGGCAATGGCAGGCGCATATGCAGATGAGAAGGGAATGACAGCTATCATGAACTACTTCTGCGATCCTTCTGTTTCATATGAGAAAAAGTATGCCAATGCAATGTCGAATGGATTCTATCCTGAAGAGTATGCACATGAAGATGATCCTATCTATAAGATATGCTGCTACAGCAATGATCTGAATCAGTTTACTAAACTAGCATCTGTATTGCCAGATCCTTACATCCTGACACTGACTGTCAGAGATCCGATTTATCAGAATCATTGTTCGGAGATAACGAATTCATACTGCACAAAATCTACAGGCATCAAAGAAGTGCTGAAAAGACATGATGCAGGTTTCAAGGATGCAATTGCAATTGGAGACAGTGCCAATGATATACCTATGATCAGAGACTGCGGACTTGGCATTGCCATGGGAAATGCATTTGATGATGTGAAAGAAATTGCAGATTTTGTAACTACAGATATTCTGGATAATGGAATATGGAATGCATTCAGAAAGGCAGGAGTATTAGGCAATGATAGCAACCTTGACACTGAATCCGGCGATTGATAAGATCGCCCATGTTAAGAAACTGATTGTCGGTGATCTGAACAGATTGAATGATGTTCGAATGTCAGTTGGCGGCAAAGGAATCAATGTAGCTAGAACACTGCGGGCATTGAATGAGAGAACTGAAGTGTTTACAATTACCGCCGGCACTGCAGGCATGCTTGTAGAACAGTATCTCAGAAGCAATTACTATATGGCTCACATTGTTAAAGCGGAAGGCAACACGCGTACAAATATCAAGATCATAGAAGAAGATGGCAGTCTGACAGAGATCAATGATGCAGGTCCTGTAGTAACAAAAGAAATTCTGAATCTGCTGACGATCAAGATGGTGCGCTCTTTGAAGAAGGGAGACACAATTGTACTTAGCGGAAGTATACCGGATTCTGTTCCGACAGCCATATACAAAGATCTGATTTTAAAAGCTAAGGATGCGGGGATACATACAATCTTAGATGCAGATGGAGAACCGTTCAGAGAAGGTGTAACTGCATTGCCGGATATAGTAAAGCCGAATGTCAGAGAACTGCGTGGATATTTTGGTGTTACTGAACAGATTGACGAAAAAGAAACCTGTTTATTGGCACAGAAACTTGCAAAGCAGGGAATCGGTTTGGTGGCTGCATCAATGGGGCATCAAGGTGCTGTCTTTGCGAGTGCTGATCATGCATACTATGCAAAAGCAGTGAATGTACATACGGATTCAACAGTGGGTGCTGGTGATGCCATGGTAGGTGCCATAGCATTTGCAAGACATGCCGGCTATGATGATGAGAAATTGATACGCATATCCATGGCTGCCAGTGCTGCGGCTTGCATGAGTCATGGAGTAAATATGGCCATCGTAGAAAAGCTGATGGATGAAGTGGAAATAGTCAGCTTATAATGGAGCCTAATTGTAATTTTGGTTCTGATTTAACAGTATTTCACTTAGATTCCAGAACTTTACTTCTTAGGGAAATCATTTTATTGTTAATGCATTGACCACAGATATGAAGATATATATACAGCGAAGAGTTCTACTGAAAAAACTGATTGCAGCAACATTATCTGCCGCAATGCTGCTGATGACTGCAGCAACTTCTGTTTATGCAGAAGGAGAAGACTATTCCGATGGGGATTACTGGAACAACTTATGCACTGGCGATGCAGTTATTTCAGCAGATCAGAAAACACAGTGTTCGGCTTACATTCAATACATCTCAAATCAGTCTGCAGATCTTAAAACACAGCTGACGAAAATAGAAAGTCAAAGAGCTGAAATAGCCGATAATATTGCTGAGTATGCTGTTAAAATACAGGACTATCAAGCTCAGGCTGATGAACTGAATGATGACATTGCGCTCTCAATGGAGAGATATCTGTTACAGAAGCACAGATTTCTAAGATACAGTCCAAGGTGGATGAGACACAGGCAGAAATTGATACTATTGAAAGTAAAATCAAAATAAGAATTGTCAATCAGCAATCCACAATGCGGACAAACTCTTATCTTGATATTCTTATGGGCGTAAGATCTTTCAATGATCTGATTCGTATTATCAATGGTTTAAGCGATATAACCAATTATGATCAGCAGACATCTATCACACTGTCGATACTGATTGATCAGCTGAACAGCGATAAAACAGAACTGGAAACAGCAAAGGCTGAATTGGATGAAGATAAACAGACGATCGTTGATAAGCAGAACTCAATTCTGGCATTGAAGTATGAAGCAGAAGTCATTGAGCAGGAATTTCAGAAACAGGAATCCGATCTTGAAGCTGAGGGCAATAAAATTGCCGGTGACATAGAAGACATTCAGGCAAAAATGAAAGAAATCTCTTCTGCTATCAGTTCAATTGCGACTACAGCCGGCTGGACGTATCCTGTTCCTGGGGCTGTTATCAGTGCACATACCTGGTACTACAACAGCGGAGGAATCCATATAGGCGAAGATTTTGCCGCAAAGCTTGGGAGCAATGTGTATGCGGCTGGCAACGGAGTTATTTTAAAAAGCACAGATGGCTGTGAATATGGGTATCTTACAAACAAATGCGGATATCCAGGGGTTACAGGCGGAGGCAATCAGGTATATCTGCTTGCTAGCATCAATGGCGGTCTTTATGCAATCAAATATCTTCATCTGCTGAAAGGCACCACAATTGCACAGGGAACAGTTGTAAATGCTGGAGACATAATCGGCCAAGTTGGATCATCAGGGAATTCCAGCGGTCCGCACTGCCATATTGAAGTTTATTATCTTGGAGATGACAGTGAGATGTCTACGTTTGCACAGAACTGGAATGGCGATATGACCTTTGGGTGTCAATATGGGCAGCCAGCATTGAATCATAAGTGCGAAGACAACTTCACAGCACCTTGCAGATTGCGTCCGGAAAGTGTATTTGGTTAGAAACTAGGGAATGTAAAGAAACCTAAAGAGCAGCAATCGGTTTCGATAGTTCCCTTTTTTGATTTTAAAATAATGAACCAAAAGTGTTCTTTCAATATCTTTATACTGTAGAGAAAATGAGGTGTGGGACTCATGAAAGATAAAGAGTTGAACATTGTTTTTACTGCGCAAAAACAGCAGGAAAATCTATTGCAGGAAACACTGCAGGCATATAATAAGGCCGGAAATTTGATCTCAGAATATGTTTTTGAGCAAAAAACAATTCATTTAAAAGATCTGCATTACTATGTTCATACATTGAAGCAGGAAACTGGATTGTCCCTGCAGATGCTGCACTCTGCTTCAGCTGAAGTTTTAGAAAAATACAATAAAGATGGTTTTGGCAGTAAAGCATATGCTTTTAATGCCAACTCATTAAGTCTTGCAAAACAGGACTTCAATATACTGAAAAGCGGCAAGCTTTCAATAAGAACAGTCAAGGGCCGTGTCTATATTGATGGACAGTATCAGGCATATAAGGAAATACCTTATACAAATCTATATCTCTGGAATTCTTCGACAGCAGGGAAATCGAGTTTTACAATTTCTTCTAACGATAACAATAAATCGGCAGAGATTGAAGAGACTCCAAAAGTAAGAATTGTTTCTGTTCCTGCAAACAAAGTATCCGCTTATTCAGGTGCTCCTCATAAGAGAGTGGTCATGGCGGCAGCTGTTTTGGGAATAGTGATTGAACTTGTATCAATGACTGTCAATCACAGGTCAGATGATAGATTGTATGCTGAATCAATACAGGCATCTGATTCGCAGATTCAGGCTGTCAATCTGTCAGAACTGATGCTGAATGCAAACAATACAGATTCACAGGATGCGGCAAACCGGATTGAAGTTTTCTCAAGAGATAATGCTGAAGTGTCAGTAAAATTCATGAACTATCAAGACTTCAATGAAGCTGTTGTGTATGGATCAGAAGCAGAAGCTCCTGCAGATCCGACGATTGAAGGATATGATTTTTCAGGCTGGTTTGCAGATGAATCATTGACACGTGAATATGACTTTAATTCTGCTGTGACAAAAGATATGACACTGTTTCCAAAATTCACGGAACATGTGTATCAGCATTACGATCTCAGGGAACTGCCGACATATACGTTTGTGTCACAAGTCAGACCGACCGTTGTGCGTATGGGATGTGAATCGGCAGCTTTATTGATGGCTCTGAAAACATCTGGACATGCATTGGGTGAATCATATGGTCAGTTCCTGTCAGAACTGCCTATGACATCCACAGATAACCCATATCTTGGTTTTGCCGGTATTCTATATGGAAATTCTGCTATGACGGATGCAGTTATGCCGAATGTCATTGCTGATTGGGCTCTAGACTATGGCAATGCCCGTGATATTTCGAAACAAGGTGAGCAGGTTCTGAAAGATGCATTGGCTGCGGGACATCCCGTTGTAGTCTGGACATCAATCCATTTCAGGTCTTCCTCTGCAATCTGGTATGATTCTGCATTGCCAGATGATTATAAGGATCCTAAGACAGGCTATTCCGTTAATTGGAATGGCAGTACCGGATCAAATTGGGAGTACAAGACAAGCAATCATGTAATGACTCTTCTTGGGTATGATGAGAAACAAGACAGCTGGCTTATCGGAGATCCTGCAGAATGGCTGGGTCCGACTTATTGGGTCAGCAATGATATGTTTATGAATTCATGGAACTGCTATCAGGGGGCTGTAGAAGTCTGGTAGGCTGCTCGCAATAATCAATTTTTGAGGCAAACATTGATAGGGACCTGACTGTTTCAACTGCAGCCAGGTCCCGTTTTCTTATATAGGCAATGAGGAAAAAGCATTACTTCTTTTTCATAAAATCTTTATAGAAGGCAAAGTTATCCTTGCCTTGCCGTTTGATGGAATACAGGGCAATATCCGCTCTTTTATAAAGAGACGCAAACGAATCTTTATGATCGGAGCCGATCGTGCATCCGATACTGCAATGCAGCATCTCTTCATTATGTTCGCCGATTGGACAGCTGGATACCTCCTGAATCAATGAAGCGAAGGAATCGTGTATTGCTTCACTTGCTTCAGAATAGGATATCTCAGGCAGGAAGATAATGAATTCATCTCCGCCGGCTCTTCCGAGCAGATCACTCCTGCGGAAGTGCTTTTTCAGAACATGGGCAATAGAACGGATAGCCCGATCGCCTTGGGCATGTCCCATAGTATCATTGATGCGTTTCAGATTATCAAGATCAAGCAGAGCGAAGATACAGTCTTTTTCACTTGCTTCACTGAGTGCGGCACGGATCATATGCTCAATGGTACTGCGGTTGTACAGTCCGGTCATGCCATCATTCTCGGCGGCTTTCTGGACCTGCATATAGGCTTCTTTCTTCTGTGTGCAGTCGCTCAGTGTTACGAACATCTTGATATGCTTTGAATATGGATCTTCAACAAGCTGAATAACTGTATTTACCCATCGGATTTCCTTATGTTCTGTCAATGCAACAGGGAAATCCTGCTCTATTTCACGGCGGCCATCTGTATACAGAGTTAAGAGATGCTCACGGCTGAAGAAGTCGCGTACCATTTTGCGCTGCGGAGAGCGGATTGAATAATTAACCATCTTATTAAGAATTTCGGTATGCGTGGCATCGGAGGCAAACGAGAACCGTTTAGGCATCATATCACCGCCGTATCTTTCAACAGAATCAGCACTTAAATCACTTTCGAAGTAGAGAATACTGCCCAGCTTGCTAGCGTTGATAGACTGCTGATAGCGGCTGTATACGACTTCTCTTTCATGCTGAGAAGAGATATCAAGCAAAGAGAATACAGTGCCGTACAGAGCGTGATTCTCCCCATTATCAAGAATAGAAGAGAACTGCATATCAAACCATTTTTCTTTGTTCTCGTTATCGAGAATATGAAGTCTCATCTGACCGGATGGCGCATTCTTATCCATCTGTTCGAAGAAATTAAACAGTTCTTCACGGCAGTCATCATAGACAGTTCCGATTGCGACATTATCTGCATGAAGATTGGTATAGGAATCGCTCAATCCATTCTGAAAGCTCTTTTCACTGTCCAGGGATACGGCAGAATGGGTTGAGGCATCATAAAAGTAAATAACACGGTTAGAGTGAGATGCGGCTAGGTTCAGTACTTTTCTGTCTCGGCTCAGCTGTTCAGTGAGCATATGCTGTTCACTGCTGTCGAGGTAGATATGCACATATCCTATGCCTCGTTCAGGATCCTGAATCTGATAGGCGGTGTCAGAAAGCCATGTGCTCCGTTCTTCCTGATGATTGGATAATCAAGAGAATACTTCTTCGGTTGATGGACCATGACATCATTCAGCTTAGCTCTGACCCAATCTCTATCTTTCTCATTTACGAGAGAACCTGTTTCACTGCGTGTGATTTCCAGCAGTTCTTCGCTGGTGTAGCCAAGCGAAGCTGGCAGGTTGCCAACCATGTATGGTTCATTTTTCTGATCCAGATAGGATACTGCGATTAACGCAGGTGCGGTCGCATCAATCAGGTTGCTGAAATACAGACGTTCCTTAAGCTGCTTTGCTGTTTTCTCAAGAGAATCTTTCAAAGCGGCTTCTTCATTCATCTGATCATCTACGGTACGGGAAAGAGAAATGACAAGCACATCTTCATCATACGGATTGTCAATATGCAGAAGAGTCGTTTCAACCCAATGCAGCTGATGCTTTTCATCATATTCTTGATAAACCAGTGTCTTGGCTGAATGGCTGTTTTTCCAGAACTGCATCAGAGCTTCTTTGTTCATGAAAGATAGGTAACGTTCATGCTGTTCTTCAGGAATAGCAGACAGAATCAATGAAACATGATTGTCAAACGATCCCTGCAATGGCTGGCATTGATTGATAAAGCCATTATTGCGAATCATGTATCCTGTTTCCTTAGTCAGGTTGATTCCCTGTACAAGAGGATAGATTGTAGAGAGAGCCTTCATCATGCTGCTGTTATGCATGACGTGTTCTTTTCTGTGGTTGAAGACTTCTGTGAAATCGTAATACGTGATAATAGCCCCTTCTGGTTTGGAAAAAGTATCATTGATGGCTGAGAAGGTGACACTGTACCAGCGTTTTCTTCCGCTCTTCTGACACATATGGATATTCGCATAGCCGTTCTTATAGCCGATATCTATCTGATGGAAGAACTGCCGCCATTCTGAGATGCTTTCCGGTTCAATTGATCCGTTTGCAATCATCGTCTCAGGCATGTTTTCACACCAGTATGGCATATTGAAATAAGCAGGATCACTGCCGCCTTCAGCAACGTGATTCTGAATGTGATAGCGGTAATAGTTGACAGACTCATCAGACAGATAAGTGATTGTGTCCGCTTCACTGTCAGGCAGATACTGTTCAAGATGTTTTTGATTTGTATTATTGGAGTACAGACCAAAGTAGTAAAGTGTTCCATCATCCATAATAAAAGGATGCGCATTCAGGTTGATCCAGCAGATGATGCCGCTTTTAAGAAGAATTCTTGCATCAATGCTGAAATCAACACGTTCACTGATGCACTTAGACATAATCTTTTCAATGCCGCGGCGGTCATCTGAATGCACTCTTGCAAGAAGATCGACCATTCTGTCTGGGACGGTTTCAGAATCAGAATAGCCAAGACACCTTCTAGCCCCGTACTTATGTATTCACGGATCATATCATTCTTTTCAATTCTGAAGGATGTGAATCCGACTGGTATATTGGATATGATGTTGTTTATATACTGCTGAGAGCGATATGCTTCACTGTTGTCTACAATATAGACAAGAACTGCGTTTCTTCCATTCCATTCGATTCTGCTGAAAATGGAACGATAGTGTTTTCCTTCAGAGATGAAATCATTGTATGCATTGTCTTTGAAGTCTTCAGAAAGAAGAGGACATTGATCACAAGGCTTGTCATTGTGCATGATGAATTTATAACAGAGGCTGCCGCAGGCTTTCTGTGCAGGATCAGTGGAGAACTTCTCACAGGCCGCATTGGCAAAAAGAATCTCATGTGTATCACTGTCGAGAACAGCAAATTTCTGATCGGTTTTGCGGAGTATGGAGTGATAAATATCATCTTCTGCAGAAAGACTGTAATAGACAGCTTTGAACAGCTGCTTGCCATCCTGACTATCAGATGCTTTTCCGTGCATAGCGATCCAAGCATATCCGCCATCTTTCTTCCTGATACGCACATTTTCTCTGACTACAGAAGAATTGCTTATTGATTCTTGGACGGTTTTCAGAAGCCGTTCATAATCAGTCGGCATAAACAGAGACTCTGTTTCATTCTTTGCATAAAATGCGTAGAGTTCCTGCCGCGTATATCCTGATAGAGAGGAAGAATCCTGCGAGAGATAGATCAGTTTCAATCTGTCCGGCAGTATTTCAAAGGAAGCAGTTCCGCCGGATACAGAATTCAGTATATTCTGCATTTCGTCTGTATTCTGCTTGAGTTTCTGCTCCATTTTTTTCTGATCATCAATATCTTCCAAAATGGCTGTTATATCTGTCTGTCCATCTGCTGTTTTTGAAGCGGCTCCAGTCATGGACATCCATTTCAATTGTTTATTTTTACATTGAATTCTGAATGTACAGGAAATCTTTTTAGTACTCTTATCTAATGCAGCCAATACTCTGCTGCGGTCTTCATGCCAGACGAGTTCAGAAAAGTGTCTGCTGAATGCATGGCTGAACTCATATTCTGAATAGCCTAATGTCTGCATAAGGGATGGGCTGACATAGGAAAACAGATCTGTATTCAGAATGAAACGGATTGAATCACCAGGGATGGCACCATTGAGAGCACTCAGACTGTTTTTTAGAAGAACGGTTTCACTGACATCGGTTAGGGTCATATACAGATAGATAGAGCCGTCAGTCTCTTTCTACAGGTTGATGATTGTTTTCAGCCAGAACCAGCTTCCGTCTTTTCTTTTGACATGCATAAATGGGATGCTGGAGGAAGAACTCTCCACAGAGGCATTCATTGCAGAATCACTTGCGGTAGGCATAAGTCCATAGGTCTGCCCATTTTTTACAGCTTGGAAGAATTCTTCCTTGCTGGCATTGAACAGCTTGCAGCAGGCATCGCTGACATACTGCAAAGAGATGCTTTGATCACTGTCCATCTTATAGACAGCAACGCCAGCAGGAACATTCATGAAAATGCTTTTATATAGGCTGTCGCTTAAAGCGGCAGTTTTCTGCTTGGTGATATTTTCAATTGACAGGAACAGCAGATGACCTTCTGCCTTTTTTGAAAGGTAGCGCATTCTGCACGCCAGCCAGCTGTCTTCGCTGCCATCATTGAAAGGAAGTGTACGTATTTCGCAGTATGATTCTTCCTGAGTATCTATGGCTTTCTGCAGTGCATCCTGCATGATCGGCCTGCAGCGCGGAGTAATTCTCTGCATCATATCATACAGATATGGATCATAGGTTTCGCGGCTGACTCCTATTATTTTAAAGAACATATCATTCAGCCGAAGACCGGATAGAGTATTCTTGGTATATTCAACAATTCCAGCACCGCCTATAAAAGTGTTGAACAGCAATGTGGATTGAGGAGTCGCTTCAAGAAAATCAATTGTATCCATTTTCCCGATACGTTCTTTCAAGGCATCGGCATCTGACAGTTCTTTATCAGCAATAAAAGCAAGCAATTCAGTCTCAGGCAGAGGCTTAGAAAAGTAATAGCCCTGCATCAGATAGCAGCCAATGCTCTTCAGGTATTCTGCTTCAAATTCTGTTTCTACACCTTCTGCGACAATCGGCAATCCGATATCATGAACCATTCGCACAACAGAACTGAGTATTTTTCCGCCTTTGTGATTCTCTGCTTTGGTGCCTGTATTGTCGTTGATGAAATTCATATCCAGTTTTACAGAGTCTACAGGCATATTCTTCAAAGTGTTCAAAGAAGAATATCCGCTTCCGAAGTCGTCCATCTCAATTCGAAAACCGGAGCTGCGCAGTTTTTGAATCACTTCTGACAGCTGTGAAGGATCATCCATATATGCAGATTCTGTAACTTCCAGATTGAGACAGGAAGGGTCTAGATTATATTCCTTTATCAGATCGGACAGATACTCTTGGATATCCTGATGATAAAAGTCTTTGCGTGAAATGTTTACAGATATACTAGGTACATTCAGCCCTGCATCTTTCCAGCGGCGTATTGCCTGACATACATTCTTCCAAACATATTTATCAAGTTCATAAATGAAGCCGCTCTTTTCAAACACAGGTATGAATACCCCTGGCGGAATAAGACTGCCAGAAGAGGTTTTCCAGCGCACAAGAGCTTCTGCTTTGACGATAGTATGGGAAGAATAGTTTACGATAGGCTGGTAGTAGATGACATATTCATGATTGTCCAGTGCCGGTTTCATAGCATTGATCAGTTCATGCTCATTGACAAGATCCTTGCGCATGCCTTCGTCATACCAGGCATAAGCGTGCTGATAGTTCTGCTTCAGTGACTGCAGAGCCATATCGGCTCTGTCACACATTAAACTGACATCTACAGAAGGATCATCGATTGCATAGAGTCCTATGCGTACAGAAAAATCAAATTCAGGATCAATCTCATGAAGCAGATTATTGACAGTAGACAGCACTGTATCTGGATTGAACAGTGCTGCTTTTCTAAGAGAGACAAAGTGTTCAGCATCATATCTGCCAAAGATAACTAAGTCTTTGCTGTCGTCTGCGTTGTTCAAATAGAAAATACCGACTTTGCGCAGATATTCATCACCCGCTTTAACGCCGTTAATATCGTTGTACACTTTGAAATTATCAATATCCCAGCGCATCAGAATGAATTTTTCATCAGGATGCTCCTGCAGGTACTGTCTTGTATAACGGACAAATGCGTTTCGTGTATACAAGCCTGATTTCTCATCTGTATCGGCAATTTTCAGTTCTCGGCGAACCTGGCGTATGCTTTCGAGTGTCCGAAGGTCAGAAGAACGTGTCAGAATACTGTCAGCCTTGCATTTCATAACTGCAAGATTGAGAGGTTTGACAAGAACATCGACAGCACCTTACTGCAAAGCCTGTATTGTAACCGAGCTTTCAAGACTTGAAGTCATTGCCGCAAGCGGAATAGCCCGCAGTGTACTGTCTTGCTGCATCTGCTGCATAAGCGCAAAGCCACCGCTGTCAGGCAAAGCAAGATCTATGATAACAAGTGAAATATCATCATGATCATGCAGGATCTGAAGAGTATCCTTAATGTTTGCGGCATCATAAATGATGTAATCATCCTGCAGATATTTGCGGATGCTCTGCCGATAATAAAGAGAGTCATCTGCTATCAAAATGGATTTCTTTTTTGTGCTTGATTCTGTCATGGCGCCTCCGCGGAACGTGCGCTTATATTGTAATTCAAATCATATCCTGTTTCTACAGGATACTGAAAAGATACCGTATTCGGTATCTTCAGAGTTTTTTAAATTGTTCTACATCCAGTACAAATATGACTGCGCCGCCTACCGTTACTTCTTTTGTCTTTGACTCTGCCTCACTCTCGGATGGGACTTTCCGCACATGACTGTGGCTATGGGCCTTAATGATATCAAGGCATTCATCTATCTTTGTGTCTTCAGTGGCAGTTAGGAAAGTAATGTTTCCAGAGTTGAGAAAACCTCCGGTTGTAGCTAGCTTTGTGACCGCAAAGTCAGCATTGGTCAATGCGTTCTGTACGCCTGGCGCATCTTCTATGGAAAGAACGGAAAGAATCATTTTCATATGTATAAGCTCCTTATTGCTTGCTTTCTCTTTTTTGCTTTTTCAATTCTTTGTATTTCTGTTTATCGAGTTTGCGCTGTTTATCTGCTTCTGCCATTCTGATTTCATCAAGCTTGCGCTTTTCCTTATTCGGAATGATCTTGTACAGAGCTTTATAAACCTTACTTCCGGAAAGAATGGATTCGGCTATGATCTGATCATCGTCAGAGATAATATGCAGAGTATCTCCCGATTGATTGCTGCTGGAGATCTGCCACATGGCAATGCGATCATAAGGAATCATCCGGCAGGTTGCAGGATCCTTGTCAAATATAACTAAATAGGAACTGTGCAAGGCAAACTGGATTCGATCTTTGTATAGGATAAGAGCTAGAAGAGAAATAATGTCAGTGAACAGTCCCAGCCAGAAAAGATGCTTAGAAATGATCATGGCGACGCCTATTGCCATCATGACATAGATAATCGTATATGGTTTTGAATGAATCAGCGTTACTGAAGAGCTGTCTTCAGGCAGTTCGCTTACTGGAATTCTGAAAGGTGTTTCTGATGCGGCAGTTTCTGTGGGTTTGATGTTTTCGCTCATTTTGGTTTCCTTTGCTTTCCTGCCTATTCTATCATTTTGCAGCTTTCCTGACGAATCCATCTGCATTTTTCAGAAGAGTTTCTGCCTCTGTCCTGCTGCAGTTCTTCAATTTCATGACAATGGCAGTTTTCACGTGACCATTGGCTTCAATTCGCAAGTGCTCAGCTTCCTCTTTTGTGCAGTCAGTCGCAGAAGAGATAATGCTTTCTGCTCTTCTAACAAGCTTTTCGTTGGTTGGCTTTACATCTACCATCAGATTTTCGTAGACTTTGCCGCATTGAATCATTGCCGAAGTGGAAATCATATTCAGAACCATTTTCTGTGCAGTTCCGGATTTGAGTCTGGTAGATCCGGTCAGTACTTCCGGTCCGCAGACCGGTTCAATGGCAACATCTGCATGCTGACCGACTAGCGAACCGCTGTTGCAGGCAACAGCAGCTGTAGCTGCACCGACAGAAGAAGCATAATCAAGGGCACCGATGACATAAGGGGTGCGTCCGCTTGCCGCAAGACCGATAACCATATCATTTGCATTGCAGCTGATATTCTGAAGATCTTCTTTTCCAAATTCTGCATGATCTTCAGCGTCTTCTTTTGCTTTAGCCATGGACCCTGCTCCGCCAGCCATCAGCCCAACGACCGTATCATTGCTGACGCCAAATGTCGGTGGACATTCTACGGCATCCAGTACACCTAAGCGTCCGCTTGTGCCAGCTCCGCAGTAGATCAGCCTTCCGCCTTTTTTCAGGCATTCCGCAGCCATTGCAGAAGCCTTGGCAATAGATGGAAGCTGGTCATGAACAGCTTTGATAATCTGGCTGTCCTGTTCATTCATCAAAGTACAGATTTCAAGAGGTGTCATTTCGTCTAGATGCATGGAATCGGGGTTTCTTTGTTCAGTGGTCAGTTTTGTTATATCTGTGTTCATAGCATTTCCTTTCGGCTGGAGAGGTTTGCCAGCATATCAATCAAGCGCTGCTTGGTATCTTTTGAAAAGGTATCCGTAAACAGTTCATATGTAATTGCGCTGAAGCCTGGTTCTGTTACATAAGGCGCATATCCGCAGCTGTAGCATACAAGTACTGCCTCATTGTCTTTCAGACAGCTTTGGTACCAGCTGAACAGTTCACAAGGACAGAATACAAACTTCATACCGCCGATATCCGCACCGGCTAGCAGTATGGCATTCGGCATTGTCTCTTTCTGTTCTTCGAGTTTCTGCCGCATGATTTCTCCAGTATGAATTTCAGTTATTTCACGCGGACTGAGATCATCTGGAATATCAGAAAGATCTATCGGCGCAAAGACATGCTTTAGGGATAAGGACTCTTCAGCAGCATGAATGAAAGAAAGCGGATGCTTATCTGCAGGCGCATCCATCAGTCGGCTTATTTCCGCATTGAGCAGTGAAGCCATTTCCTCCATGGCTTCATGATCCTGTGCCTTTCTGGTGAAGCGGGTACTGATATCTCCGGCAGCACCTTGTGCAAAGACAAAGAACTCAGAAGGATACTGAGTCTTAAGCAGGCTGATCAGAACCCCTGGATATTCACTGCTGAAATAGGGTGTATCAAAACGCAGGATCGTCGGATGACAGTTGTATATGATCACTGTCGCCAATCGAGTGTCTGCATCATATATGGAGAACAGACTCAGACGTACATCAGCATGGTGATGGCTGATGCGTGATGTGCCAACCTTGTCAAAAGGCTCCTGCGCAAATGACCAAGACAAAGAATCGTATGTATTGAAAGTCATCTTCTGCATAGCAGCAGTCAGCTGAACGTACAGCTGGTCCATGTACTGCACGTCTTTTGCGTCAGGGGCAAAGTGCGTATGCGTACAGGAAACAATGACAGCCGCATCTTTGCCGGCTAGCTCTGAAGCCCATTGCTGAAGATGCATCTGCAAAGAGGAAGGAACACCTAAACTGTCTAAAAAAATCAGGAAAGTGATGCAATCCTCTGTATCAAATGCAAGTATATGCGCATATAGAGGATCTTTCACTTCACATAGAGCAGAAGTCTGCTGCAGGAAACCTGCAGGACATACAGGCTGCAATGGTGAAATGCAGCATTGTGCAGTTGAAAATCTCATTCTGGAGTACCTCGCGAATGCATTATATCCTGTGCCTTAGAAGGATACAAGAAACGCAGGACATCATGAAAATGATAAACAGCTGTTCATACTGATTTTCAGCAAGCGATTATGTGCAAACAGACAAATACTGATGTTTGATTCAATATGATATCTGCTTATATTTTACGTGCTCGTAAAATTGATTTGGACGATACCATAAAAATTCTTTCTGCAAATGCAAGAACGGGTGTGGCAATTCACCTTTCTTTTCAGCATGACACACCCAAATAACATAATTTACATACATAATGCGACACAGAACAACATAATTAGCATATAAATTTGCTATTATAACAACATTTTTATCAAAGGCTGCTGCCAATATCTGAACAAGCTGACGTAAATTGTTTACGCTGGCCGAATTCAAATTCGATTGAAATGAACAGCATTAAGGTATGTATGATGTGATAACATTGATTTAGTGATTATTTGACTTGCGCTACTATCGGAGGAAATGGCAATGAATAAACAGCAGCTAGCATCCAAAATATGGGAATCAGCCAACAAAATGCGTTCAAAGATAGAGGCAAATGAGTATAAAGATTACATTTTAGGGTTTATTTTCTATAAGTTCCTTTCAGATAAAGAAGTGAAATATTTAAAAGATAATGATTGGACAGATGAATATCTGACGGAACTGAATGAAGAGGATAAAGACACAGTCGTAAGCATACAGAAGAACATTGGATATTTTATTTCTTATGACAATCTGTTCTCGACATGGATTGATAAAGGCAGTGATTTTGATGCCAGCAATGTTACGGATGCCTTACAGGCATTTACTCGTCTTATCAGTGCAACCCATAGAAAAGTATTTGATGGTGTATTCAAAACGCTGGAAACAGGGCTTTCGAAACTTGGTGAAACTTCCAATGCAAGAACGAAAGCTATACGTGATCTTCTATATCTGATCAAAGATATTCCGATGGATGGAAAACAAGATTACGATGTTTTGGGCTTTATATATGAATACCTAATTAGCAATTTCGCTGCCAATGCAGGAAAAAAAGCAGGTGAATTTTATACACCTCACGAAGTATCTTTGCTTATGTCAGAAATAGTTGCTGATCACCTGAAAGATCGCACTGAGATAAAAATATATGATCCGACAAGCGGTTCTGGATCCCTGCTGATCAACATCGGCAAATGTGTATCAAGATATATGGGTACAAGTGATAAAATTATGTACTATGCACAGGAACTGAAAGAAAATACATATAATCTTACTCGCATGAATCTGGTTATGCGCGGCATACTGCCGGATAATATAGTTACCCGTAACGGAGACACATTAGAAGAAGACTGGCCGTATTTTGATGAGAACGATCCGGTCAATACATATAATCCTCTGTATGTTGATGCAGTTGTGTCGAATCCTCCTTATTCTCAAGCTTGGAATTCAACGGATAAGGAGACAGATCCTAGATATGCACGTTTTGGTCTTGCGCCAAAAGGCAAGGCAGATTATGCATTTCTTCTGCATGATTTATTCCATTTGAAGAGTGATGGCATTATGACTATTGTCTTGCCTCATGGGGTTTTATTCCGTGGTGGAGAAGAAGGAACTATCCGAAAGAATCTGATTGAGCAGAATCATATTGATGCAATTATCGGATTGCCAGCTAACATATTCTTTGGTACTGGAATTCCAACAATCATTATGGTGCTCAAACAGAAGCGAACTAACACAGATATCTTAATTATTGATGCTTCCAAAGGCTTTGAAAAGGTCGGTAAAAATAACAAACTGCGCGCATGTGACATTAAGAAAGTTGTTGATGTATATACAGCACGCGCTTCAACGGAGAAGTTTTCTAAGGTTGTGTCGCGCGATGAAATCCGCACGAATGACTATAATCTCAACATACCGCGGTATGTGGATTCATCTGATAAAGCGCAGAGTTGGGATATCTATTCTTCCATGTTTGGTGGCATTCCTGAAAGTGAACTCAATGAACTTCAGGAATATTGGAATGCTTTCCCTACGCTTAAAAATACCTTGTTTAAGAAAGAGAATGATTCATACTGCAGCCTTAATACCAGTAATTTGAAAGAGACTGTTCAGCAGCATCCAGAAATTAAGAAATTTCTTAATTCCTATAAGGATTCATTCTCTACATTTGAAGAATTCTTAGACGATGAATTGATCAAAAAGATGAATGAAATCAATCCATCTAAAGAAGAGACAAGACTTAGCGCTGAAGTGTTTGCCCGCCTTTCTTCTATTCCGTTGATTGACAGGTACAAGGCATATCAGCTTTTAGATGAAGACTGGAACAAAATAGCAATTGATCTTGAAGTCATACAGACAGAAGGTTTTGCATCAGTTAAGCAGGTTGATCCAAACATGGTGCTGAAAAAGAAAGATAGTAAAGACCAAGAAGTGCAAGAAGGCTGGATTGGTCATGTCATTCCTTTTGAGCTTGTGCAGGAAACGAGACTTTCGGATGACCTTTCATCATTGAATGCAAAGAACGATAGACTTGCCGAAATCACCTCTGAATTTGAAAGTCTGCTGGAAGAATTGCCTGAAGAAGAAAAGAATAAAGATTTTGTTAATGATGCACAGGATGCTTTTGCTGCGGCAGAAGTGAAGAAAGCTCTTAAAGCAAAGGATGAAGAGCCAGAAGTCCTGAATATTCTTAAAAAAGTTGATTTGCTGATGACAGAAGAAAAGACAGTTAAGAAAGAAGTTAAGAATGATTTTGCTCAATTGCAGAATAAAACAAAAGCAACTATTGAATCACTATCTGATGCAGAAGCAACCGAATTGATGAAGAAAAAATGGATAACACCACTGATACAGAGCATGGATAAACTGCCACAGACAATTATCGATGAGCTTGTTTCATTGTTGGATGAACTGAGCAGGAAATACGAGAATACATTTGCGGACGTTGAAAAAGA
>CALEMD010000362.1 GCA_937902945.1 uncultured Erysipelotrichaceae bacterium
ATATCAACGGGCTGAAGTGTCTTTACTTTATAGCCGCAGCGTTTCAAAACTTCTAAATCTCTTGCGTGTGTCAGCGGATTGCATGATATATATACAATCCGTTTTATTTTCGCTTCTGCAAGAGCCTTCAATGCACTTTCCTCAAGTCCTGCTCTTGCCGGATCAAGAATTGCCGCTGTACATCCTTCAGCATATCTTTTCAATTGCTCATTTGCATCTGCACATACAAAACGGACATTCTTTACATTGTTCTTCATTGCATTGCTTTTTGCATCGGCAATTGCCTGCGGTACAATTTCAATTCCCAATGCAGAATTGCAATATGACGCAGCCAGCAGTGTAATGGTACCGATTCCGCAGCAGACATCTATCACCTTATCCTCTTTCTCAAGAGCCGCAAGTTCTATTGCTTTCTTATACAGTACTTCTGTCTGTGCAGGATTTACCTGAAAGAAAGAGCGCGGTGAAATACTGAATGTCAGTCCATTCAGTCTGTCATTGAGATATCCAGGTCCAAACAGAGTCTTCTCCCTGCCTGACAGAACCATGCTTGTACGGGCATTATTATAGTCAAGTATTACGGTAATAATTTCTGGACATGCTGTGCGCAGCAAGGAGATCAGCTTTCTGCTTCCAGGCAGTTCTCTAGAACCGATAACAATAACAGCCATGGCTTTTTTACTATCTGCAGACGTACGGATATAAAGATGCCGCAGTACTCCTCTGCGATTATTCTCGTCATAAGCTTCTATATGCATACTGTCCGCTATGCGGCAGAATTCATTGATGATCTTATTCGCAAGTTCATCCTGAATCAGACAATGATCAAAGAATACCGGCTTATGCGAATCTTCCTGGTACATGCCGGCAACAAGCTTATGCTTGCTGTTATAGCCAAAAGACGCATATACCTTATGCCTGTAATGATATGGGTTCTGCATTCCTATAAATGGTTCTATCTTAGAAGTATGATAGATATTCTTTAATGCATCATACTTCTGCAAGAGACTGTTCTCATAACTGCCTTCGATATATGCACAGCCGCCGCATCTGCGACTGACAGGACATGTTTCTTTCATATGATGATCTCCGCAATGCTGTCTACAACATGTCCATTCACAGCCATCAGTCTTTCTTTTGACATATGTCCGCAGGCAATGAGGATGCAGTCGCATCCTAACGCATCTGCAGTTTCTGCATCATGTGTTGTATCTCCAATGCATATGCAGTCCTGTGCTTTGTTTCCGCTTGTTTTCATCCACTGTCTAGCCACTGCCAGCTTGCTCACTGCATGAATCGTATCCGTTCCTAGTATCTCATCAAAGTAATCAAGAATTCCAAGTTCCGTGCATTGTTTAATCAGCATCCTTTTCTCAGAAACAGAGAGAATGATATTCTTATAGCCCTTCTGCTTTGCTTCCTGAATCTTATCTAAAAACCCATCCATTAAGTGACAGGATGCGAATCCAGCGCTGTAGCGGGCTGCAAATTCTTTCGAAATCTGATCATAGGTTTCATTCTTAAACGTATAGCCTATACGCTCATAGTAATTGACTACCGGAAAACAGAACAGGTCTCTGTACTGTTCTACAGTATATGGATATTTCATGTTTCTTTCCTTAAGCATTAGATTTTCAATGCCAAGACACAGATCAAGATCATCTATAATCGTTCCGTTGAAATCCCATATCAGTGTTTTATCTGTCATATATCTCCTTCTAATCACTGATGCATCTGTTTCTCAATCCATGCCATCAGCAGATTGACTATCTTCTTCTGCTGCAGTTCAGACAGCTGTGTGTGCTCCGGTACCTTATACCATTTGTTCAGACATTTCCGGCAGCAGCAGGCACATGCGTGCTGTGCTTTGAAAACTGGGTGTCCTTTCATCGG
>CALEMD010000363.1 GCA_937902945.1 uncultured Erysipelotrichaceae bacterium
CAAAATATGGCTTAATAATCGCATTCGACACCAACACTGTGCAGGTTACGGTTTTTTTCAGTTATCAGCCAATTCACGCAGAAACTGTAACTTCATCTGTAGCATTTTCTGTTACAGATGTGAATCAAAACTCAATCAATTCATATTTAAAAGAAAATGTATATTATCTTTTCTTGACCAGAGCAGTAGATATTAAGAATGCAGTGATTCATTATTCAAATATAACAGCGGCTTCCTGCACAGATACAAAAGGTAACAAAATTGGCACGATTGATACAAAGAATCAGACAATTACTGGTGACTTTTCGTGCGGTATGTTAACAGTAAATGATGCAAAACAATCTTATACGATTATTTTAAAGCAGTCTTCTTTGCCTAGCCTATACATTGATCTGGCACAGAATGAATCCCTCGATAATATACATGCAAATAAGGATTATAAAGCAGAAGGTAGTTCAGTAGCATTGACTGATCCAGAAAACACAAGCATGAATATCAGTGCAAAGAATGTTGAGATGAAGGGAAGAGGGAACTCATCTTGGCAGCTATATGAAAAAAAAGGATATCAGATAAAATTCAATAAAAAACAAAATGTTTTAGGATTGGGTGCCGCAAAAAAATGGGTGCTGTTGGCTAATTCTTCTGATGCTTCAATGATGATGAACAAGGTTGCTTATGATCTCTCTTCAAATATTGGACTTCCATATTCTACAGAAGGGCAATATGTTGATCTGTGGGTCGATGGGGATTATCGAGGAACTTATCTTGTGTCAGATAAGATTGAAATTGGCAGCAGCCGTGTAGATATAGGTGATGATAATGTGATTGCTGAAATGGACAATGATTTCTATCAAGATGAAACATATTTCACAGATATTCTAGGTAATCATTTTGCATTGAAAGATCCGGATATCAGTTCGAATGGTGTCTCTGATAATTTTAAAAAATTTGAACAATTAATTGATGATATGGAAGAACATCTCCCTTCAGAGGATTGGTCACAGGTAACATCCAGACTGAATGTTGACTCATTAGCGAAAATGTATTTGATCAATGAATATCTTGCAAATGATGAATATACGACAACAAGCCAGTATTGGTATTCCAATGGCGTTATTTATGCCGGACCTGTATGGGATTTTGATACTTCAGCATTTACGCAAGGAAAGCCTACAGATTATTATGTTTATCAGAGTCCGATTATCAGACAGCTGATAAATC
The DNA here is from genome assembly GCA_937902945.1 of uncultured Erysipelotrichaceae bacterium. GTDB lineage: Bacteria > Bacillota_I > Bacilli_A > Erysipelotrichales > Erysipelotrichaceae > Bulleidia. The sequence goes on from CALEMD010000363.1 coordinate 1,222, forward strand.
GTTCGGAATTCCGTGAAGTAGTAAGAAGTGTTTATAATCAATATAAAACACAGTTTGCTAAAATATCAGCTGAAATTGATTCGTTAGAAACAATCCTTAAGGGCTCTGCTGATATGAATTATACAAGATGGAATCGACTTGGATTGGATGATCCAAAATCCGGATCTTTTTTACCATCCTATGATGCAAATGTAAAGGCACTAAAAAACTGGATGAATCAAAGATACAATGCTTTTCAGATCAATGAATCTGGTAAAAGCTTATATTTGGATGTCAGCGAGGATCGTATGACAGTAAAGTTTACATATGTAAATACGAATGGCGGTAATAATATAAGCTTTGCTTTCTGGAATCAGCTGAATGATCAAGATGATTTACGCTGGTACAATGGCTCCAAAACTGACGATCATACATGGACGGCATATGCAAGACTGTCGGATCATGGGTACTATGGCAGTTATGATCTTCATGTCTATGATGGATCAGAGCTTATGGCAGGAGTCAATTATGGAATTCGAGATGTCCCGTCTGCATCAAAAGATACGAATATGTATCGTTTGTATAATCCTAACTCCGGAGAACATTTCTACACCGCAGATATCAAAGAGAGAAATGATTTGATCAGTTATGGCTGGAATTACGAAGGAATTGGTTGGACAGCTCCTGAAACATCAAATACGCCAGTATATCGTCTTTATAATCCAAATGCTGGGGAGCATCTATACACAGTAGATAAGTCAGAAAAGGATTCATTAATCAGCAAAGGCTGGAATTATGAAAGCATAGGGTGGTATTCAGACGATGCCGAAACAACACCTTTGTATCGTCAATATAATCCAAATCAATATGCCTGCAATCATAATTACACAACACATATTGATGAACGTGATTATTTACTTAGTATCGGCTGGAATGATGAAGGAATTGGCTGGTATGGGAGGTGATATATTAATATTCAATATAAAATGATATTCTAATAGTAGAAATCTTTTCGGGGGAGAAGTGAAAATGAAAAAAAATATAAAAAGAATCATTAATTTGACCTTTGCTACAGCAATGTTGTTTTTGCTGATGCCAATTACTGTTCATGCTGATTCAGATACTGAGGCAAAGAAAGAATTAAAACGTGCTAAGGAAGCATGGAATCAAGCACAGGCAGTGGTCAATTCAGGAAGCTATGGTTTTTTTAGGGATAACAGTTCACAGGAAGCAGTGAAGATCTTGAAATACGCTTCTGACAGTACAAAGATCGATGCGAGTCATATCACGAACGTTGGTGCAGAAAATGACGCTACTTCATTAGAAAATATGAAAAAAATATTTGAACCAGTGACAGATTACAGTACTGGAAAAACATATCAGTATGGTCTTTTAGATGAAATGAATGATCTGCGTAAAAATGATAATGACTTTAAAAACTCGACATCTGAAAATCATAGTGCAATTAAGGTGTCTGATCTTGCAATGGCAATTGCTCAGGCACAGGCAAATGGAGAAACAAAAAGTGTTGCACATTGGCTGACATCGGAAGCACCAGTTCAGTGTGCAAATGCAATCGTTGCTAGTGGGAGTGATTATATTGTTTCCTCGAGCAGTGAAATTGCTGCATGGGGATATGGCAATCCATATACTGGATGGTACTATGAAGAAAAAGAAATATATGTGAATAATCCAAATGCTTCTTTCTTACAGACAGGCCATTACCAGGCAATTATGGGCAGTGGATCTGTTACAATGGGAATTGGCAGCAACACTAAGACAATTTATGGTCATAACTTTACGGAGGATTTTTTCGGAAGAGATACTACACAATCTTATACGGTAGAAGAATATGCGAAAAAATTTGAGGCTTCATCAGGAAGAGTGGGTTAATTTCATAGCTTTGTAGGGAAGC
>CALEMD010000364.1 GCA_937902945.1 uncultured Erysipelotrichaceae bacterium
ATTTCTGTTTCGACTTTTTCCAGACGTATTTCAGTGTTTCTAGCATTGCAGTCCACTCTGTTCGAAAGCATCATGAACTCATCTGTTCCAATAAAACCTTTGTTTGCAGATATGCAGTCTTTCATATCCTTGAACATGCGGATCAATGCTTTACTCTGCTGAACAGCCAGCGGGCCCTTCAAGACAGTCATCAGCATATATATACCCTGTTCCGTGAAGGCGTAAGGCAGATAGCGGGAACCACCAGATTGTCCAGTAAACAAGCTGTTTTTCCGTGAGGTCAAAATTTTTGACCTCAAGTTCATTGCTTCGTTTTTAGTAATTCGAAAACGAAAATCATCGTCAAATTTACAATCGTTGTTTTTCACCTGCTGATTGAATGCTTTTGTTGTATATCCATAGATCTTCGCCAGATCAAGATCCAGCATAACCTTCTGTCCACGGATCATATAGATCCTGTCATTTAGATTCTTTGCATCCATCACTGCTATCTCATTCATGTCATAGCCTCCATACAAGGTTCTGCATATCTTATATGCAAAGTTATGAACATCCCTTCAAAATATGCTTGGGCGTGCTGTTTAATGTATCAATTCCTTACTCTATGAAGATGTAAGATCGATAGGCTGCAACATGACTTCTAATAAAAAGCACCGCTTTCGCGGTGCCTCTTCTTCAAGGATGAGATTTGTTTCACTAATACTGATTTTCGAGATTAATACCAAACAACAAACGGTGTGTAATTTCCTGCCCAGATGCCGAAGAATGCGCCAACAAGTCCGATGACCAAGAGCAAGCAAATGCACTTGATTGGTGACCAGTTGTGCTTCTTGATGAGGAAGTAAACCATCAGAGTCATAGCAAGTGGAATCAGCTGAGGCAGAATTCCATTAATAACTGACTGGATATCAATAGGAGCATCACCGTTCTGGATAACGATCTTAACGGATGTAGCACCATAGTTGCAAGTCAGAGCACCGACAACGAATACACCGAGCATAGATGCTGCATGAGTGAATTCCTTTGCGTTTGCTGTGAGCATTTCGATAGCCTTTGTTCCCAGATCATATGACCAATACATCAGCCAGTAACGAACACCGAACTGAACAAGATTGAATATGATGAGGAAGAGGAACGGAGCAACAATGTTTCCATTGATTGCCATATTAGCTGTAATACCTGCTGTAATTGGAACGAGTGTGAACCAGAATATAGCATCTCCGATTCCACCGAGAGGTCCCATAGCTGCAACACGCACGGCGCGGATTGTAGGAATATCAGACTTCTGCTGTTCCAGTGACAGAACGATTCCCATAACGAATGTTACGAGGAATGGGTGGGTATTAAAGAATTCAAGGTTATGTCCCATTGAAGCTGCGAGATCTTCTTTATTAGTATGGATCTTTTCCAGACCTGGAAGAATACCCCACAACCATCCGCAGGCCTGCATTCTTTCATAGTTGAAGGAAGCCTGCAGGAACAGTGATCTCCAAACCATCTTGTTAAGAGTTTTCTTATCAAGCGGAGCAGCTGGAGTCAAATCTTTATACATAGTAATATCTTTAGATGCCATCTGTAGCTCCTCCATTTCCGCCTGCGTTCTTAATCTTAACAGCTGTGTTGTAGTCGTAGAGTGCAATTGCAATACCTACGAAAGCAACCAACAGCAGAGCTGGTCCGCCAAGACCTGCTGCAGAGAGAACTGCAGCGATAGCGAATCCTGCGAAGTAGATGCCCCACATATCGCCGGAGAGCATTATCTTCATCAGAATGCCGAAACCTACATAACGCATCATGCCGCCAGCTGCACTCAAGCCACCCATGAACCAGTTTCCTGCCATGGACTGCAGAGTATTGCCGAGAGCTTCTCCGCCAATGCAGCCGAGGATTACGATTACTGCGAACAGGAGTCCGAGAACGCCCATTGCGAAGTAGTTCAATCCAGCGATACCCTTAGTATCTGCTTTTTCTGCATAAGCATCAGCCTTAGTCATCAGAGGTGACATCAGCGTGAATGTGATTGTTACTGCGTACTGTCCAAACAGAGAGAATGGAACAGCTAATCCTACTGCTGCTGAGGTATCAATACCTAAGCTGCAGGCAAAGACTGTTGCCATGATACCGCCGATAACGGCGTTTGGTGGCTGTGCGCCACCGACAGGCATATTACCGATAGTCATCAGCTGATATGTACCGCCGACGATAAGTCCTGTATTTACGTCACCGAGAATGGCACCAACAACTGGTCCCATAACGATAGGCTGATACAGAGACTCAAGGAAGTCGAACTGGTCAATAGCAGCGATGAAGGTAACAATGCCAATCAGTAAATACTGAATAAATGACATGTTATTTTCCCTTTCCCTTACTTTTTAAGAGTTACTTGAAGAGCTTACTTGGATCTTCAGCGTGTTCCTGCGGAACCTTACGAATTTCGAGTTCCACGCCTAATTCCTGAAGTTTCTTGAATGCCGCAACGTCTTCATCATTAACGGCTACTGTGGTAGCAACCTGACGTTTTCCGTCCGCCATATGCATGTTCCCGATGTTAAGCTTTTTAACAGGAACACCTCCCTCTACCAGTTTCAGTACGTCCTCTGGATTTTCACAAACCAAGAAGATTTTCTGTGCCGGCGATGCTTTGGCGATCGTGTCGATGGTTTTCTGGATCGTCCAGTAACGCGTCTGTGCGTAAGCTGGAGCGGCCATGTCCATCAGCTGCTGCCTCAATTTGTTGCTGGCAACGGCATCATTGGCGACCAAGATCAGATTTGCTCCGATCGATCCGCACCACTGAGTCGCTACCTGACCATGAATCAGTCGATTGTCAATGCGTGTTAGAACAATATTTGGCATACATCTCATCCTTTCCATATTAAGTGCTCGAAGTCACTCCTACATTTACAATCATAACGCATTTCCTTGGGAATGAGATATTGAAAACGCTTAACTAGTTGCACTTTTGAGTAACACAATTCTAACACAAAACGATTAAGGCACCATTTCACAAGATGTAAGCGCTTAGAATTGCCTTGTTTCAGCGATTTCACTGAATTTGTTTTGTTTTGAACAGAAAACCTTCACAAATCAAGATTGCCTGCAATGTGCTGAAATTCAAAGCTCTGATCATATGTGGAAAAACCTCAAGATACGATTTTGAAAAGAATGATATCAATGCACTGTGCTGATATGCGGATTTGTGTTTACACAGGGCAATATGCGCATCATTTCACATGAAGTATGCTATATTTATATACGTTAAAGGAGAATATGAATATGACTAAACCGGTAGTACTGGTAGTAATGGACGGCGTAGGCTGGACTGACAAAGACAATGGCAACGCAGTTCTGCATTCTTATAAACCGCAGATTGAAGAATTGATGACAAAATGGCCTCATACAGCAATCAAAGCATCAGGAGTTGCAGTAGGACTTCCAAGTGATTCAGATATGGGCAATTCAGAAGTAGGACATAACGCATTAGGCTGCGGACAGATTTATTCCCAGGGTGCAAAACTGGTCAATGAATCTATTGAAAGCGGAAAGATCTTTGATTCAAAGACATGGAAGGAATCCGTTGATTTTGTTAAGGAGCACAACGGCAAAATGCATTTCATGGGCTTGCTGTCTGATGGAAATGTTCATTCACATATCAATCATCTGATTGCATTGATCAAAGAATGCAAAAAAGAAGGCGTCAATGAAGTACGTGTTCATGCATTGCTGGATGGCAGAGATGTTGATCCGACAAGTGCATTGAAATATGTAGATCAGTTAGAGAATGTATTCAAGGATCTGAATGATGGTACATTCCGTGGCTGCATTGCTTCCGGCGGCGGAAGAATGGTCATCACTATGGACCGTTACGAATCAGATTGGAGCATGGTTGAAAAAGGATGGCATATCCATGTTATGGGAGATGGTCCTAAGTACGACAGTGCGGCAGATGCAATCAATGCACTTCGCAAAGAAGGCGATTATACAGACCAGTTCCTGCCAGGCTTTGTAGTTGCAGAGAATGGGACACCGGTAGGAACCATCGACGACGGTGACAGTGTTATACTGTTCAATTTCCGCGGTGATCGTGCGATTGAAATTTCCAAGGCTTTTGATACTAAAGAAGGATTCACAGCATTTGACAGAGTCAAGTATCCAAACGTCTACTATGCAGGCATGCTTGAGTATGATGGAGATCTGCATATTCCAGCACACTTCCTGGTTGAACCTCCGCACATTGAACATACAATGAGCGAATATCTAGTTAAGAAGGGCGTATATTCCTATGCCTGCTCCGAAACTCAGAAGTTTGGACATGTAACATATTTCTGGAATGGCAACCGTTCTGAGAAGTTTGATGAGAAATTGGAAACATGGGAAGAAGTAAAGAGCGATATCATTCCTTTTGAAAAGAAACCATGGATGAAAGCAACTGAGATTACAGATCTGATGGTCAAGGCTATTGAATCAGGCAAGTATCAGTTCATACGCTGCAACTATCCTAATGGCGATATGGTTGGCCACACAGGCAACTATGAAGCTACACTCATCGGGGTTGAAACAGTAGATCTGATGCTGAAGAGAATCATGGATGCCTGCAAAAAGGCTGACTGCACACTGATTGTAACAGCGGATCACGGAAACTCAGATGAGATGTGGAAGAAAGGCAAGAATCCAGCTGACCCAGTTGTTCCTGTCACAAGCCACTCTCTGGCAAAAGTACCATTTGCCATCTTCAATGGACCGGAAGGAACAGAGATGAAAGACGGAGACTTCGGATTGAGCAATGTTGCGGCAACAGTTGTCAAACTGCTCGGTTTCGAAAAACCGGAAGAATGGAACGAAGCGATTATTAAATAAGAAGAGATGCACAGAAGCGATTGACAATGCAGTACAGCCAATCGCTTTTTTATGTAAAAAGCAGTGATTAATAGCCCTATTCACCTTGTAAAAAGTAGTGATTAATTAAAAGAAAGGACTTCTATGTTTAGAAAATACCTTCAAAATCTTGATGAATGGCTTGCGGATAGTAACAGAAAACCTTTGATTATATGGGGGGCAAGACAGGTTGGTAAATCGTATCTGATCAAAACGATGTTTGCTGAAACCCGCTTTAGAAAAAGGTACATTTATGTTGATTGCCGAACTGACCATGATTTTGTAAGTTACTGTGAAAAACACGTTAATGCTGAAGAAGTACTGAATTATCTGTCACTTGCAAATAATATTGTCATTGATAAGAATGTCCTTTTGGTTTTTGACGAAGCGCAGGAATGCTTGCCTGTGATAACTCTTATGAAGTACTTCTGCCAGGATCATCGGGAAATACCTGTGATCGTAACCGGCTCAATGATACGCATTAAGATTCAAAGAACTACGCATAAGAGAGGCAGGAAAAAAGATGAAAGCTTTCTATTTCCTGTTGGAAAAATTAATCAGCTCACAATATATCCGCTGAATTTTGAAGAATTTCTTATGAATAGTAATAAACTTCTTTATGACAGAATTGTTGATTATTACAATCACAAAGAACCGCTTGATGAACTGAGTCATACATTGGCTCTGAATAATTTCTATGACTACCTGTTAGTAGGGGGAATGCCTGAGGCTGTAGATATATTTCTTAGAACGAATAGCTATCAGCAATCAAGAAAAGTCTTAAAAGACCTTTATGACAACTATCTTTCAGATATGGCATTGTATCAGGCTAGCGCAGAGTCAATTGTGCGATCAAGAAAGATATTTGAAAATATTTATTCACAGCTGAATAAAGAATCAAAGAATTTCAAATGTGCAGCAATTGAAAAGAATGCTGGAATACGTGAATTAAGAAATCCTATTGATTGGCTGATATTGTCCTGTGTAGTGGAAAAATCATCCTTGCTTAAGGAAAGGGTTACAACACCGCTGATTGAATCAAATCAATCATTATTCCGTCTCTATTTATCTGATATGGGGATGTTTTCTTATCAAAGCTCAGTCAATGCACAGACTTTTATTGATAAGGAGACAAGAAACACGCTTTCTGGAGTTTTTTTGAAAACTATGTAGCTAATGAATTGACTAACGCAGGTATAAAACTGTTTTACTGGAAGGGAAAGAGGAATTCAGAATTTGAATTTCTCGTGGAGAAGGATTCTAAAATAATCGCCATAGATGTAAAAAAGTCTAAGGGCACATTGAATTCAATTAATGAATTCAGAAATCATAACGAAAATAACACCGTTGTCAAAATTTCTTCAAATTACTACGGATATAACAAAGATAATCAAATTTTGACCATCCCGTTTTATGATGTTTTTCTTTTCTGTCGATCACTTTGTGATTAACTGCAATTTGAATTGATGGAAAGAATATCCCAAAAATAACAATTTATTCGAATGAAAACAAAAAATGCCGGAATCAGCACGATTTTCGAGAATGATCGCTTATCATAGTAATAGAACGATACGTATGCTATTGGCATACAGGTTCGAAAGGATGGACATTATGAAAATTATATCCGTTACAGAAGACAATCTTGAAAAGGAACACATCTGCTGTGCTATTTCGAACAACGATGACTGTCAGGTATCCTCAAAGAAAGCGTGGCTGAAAGACAGATTTAAAGATGGATTGGTGTTTCTGAAAGGTGACATGCGTGGGAAATGCTTCATTGAATATATTCCTGCTGAGAAGGCATGGGCACCGGTAGATGCAGGCGGATATATGTATATTGACTGTCTGTGGGTATCGGGGCAATTCAAAGGACACGGATATTCCAATCTGCTTCTTGATGCGTGCATCAAAGACAGCAAAGCAAAAAAGAAACAAGGTCTTGTCATTCTCTCTTCAAAAAAGAAACAAGCTTTTCTTGCCGATCCAAAATATCTAGAATATAAAGGATTTCAGATAGCAGACACAGCCGATCCGCAGTATGTTCTGTATTATCTGC